>JAYUIX010000048.1:0-37943 GCA_043765635.1 Sphingomonadales bacterium | reverse complement strand
CGCGCCGGGGCCGATGCGTTCCGCGTCAATATGAGCCACGGCAGCCATGATGATCACCGCGCGACGATTGCCGCGATCCGTGGGCTTGAAAAGACGCTCGGCCGCCCGACGACGATCCTCGCCGATCTTCAGGGGCCAAAGCTGCGCGTCGGCAGTTTCGCTGATGGCAAGGTCGAGCTGCTGATGGGGAGCAGCTTCCGGCTTGACCGTGACCAGACGCCGGGTGACGTAACGCGGGTGTGCCTGCCGCACCGTGAGATTTTTGAGGCACTGCGCGTTGGCGCGCGGTTGCTGCTTGATGATGGTAAGCTGGTGCTGCGCGTGACTGATATGGCGGGCGATCATATCATGACGCGGGTTGAGGTCGGGGGGATGCTCTCGAACAACAAAGGCCTCAACGTACCCGATGTCGTGGTGCCGATGGCCGCGCTCACCACCAAGGATCGCGGCGATCTTGATTTCGCGCTTGATCAGGGGGTGGATTGGATCGCGCTGTCATTCGTTCAGCGGCCTGAGGATTTAGCCGAGGCGCGCAAGCTGATCGCGGGGCGGGCCGCACTTCTGGCTAAGATTGAAAAGCCGTCCGCGCTTGATGAGCTTGAGGGGATCCTCGAACTTGCCGACGCGGTAATGGTCGCGCGCGGTGATCTGGGGGTTGAGTTGCCGCCCGAGGCTGTGCCGCCCGCGCAGAAGCGGATTGTGGAAATGGCACGACGGATGGGGCGGCCCGTGGTGGTGGCGACCCAAATGCTCGAATCGATGATTACCTCGCCGTCGCCAACGCGCGCTGAAGTGTCCGACGTGGCGACCGCAATTTATGACGGAGCCGACGCGATCATGCTTTCGGCCGAAAGTGCTGCGGGCGCGTGGCCGGTCGAATCAGTCGCGATGATGGACAGAATCGCGATCAGCGTTGAAAATGATCCGGGCTATTCCGAGCGCATCCACTTCATGCAGACCAAGGCCGACCCGACGACCGCCGACGCGCTGTCTGAAGCGGCATTTGATATTGCCAGCACGGTTTCGGCCAAGGCGATCATCTGCTTCACCATGTCGGGCTCGACCGCGCGGCGGGTGGCGCGCGAACGACCTTCGGTGCCGCTGCTCATGCTCACGCCCAAGCTTTCGACCGCGCGGCAAATGGGGCTGACGTGGGGCGTCCACGGCGTCCGCACGCAGGATATTGACAGCTTTGAAGAAATGGTCGCCAAGGCCAAGCGGATGGCGCTGCGCCACGGCATTGCCAAGGCGGGGGATCAGCTCATCCTGATGGCGGGAGTGCCATTCGGTACGCCGGGATCAACCAACGTGCTCCACGTCGTGCGGCTGACGGGGGAAGAGCTCAAGGGGCGTTAACATGATGACAATTCAAGAACTTGATAATCTGCTAACACTCGAACAAGCGGCTTCGCCCGGCCCGTGGCATATTTCTCATGGCAATGATGACCTTGGAATGAGTAGCGTAGCAGTGACCAAAAATCCTTCGGTCGGTCGAGAAGTGGAGCTGTGCGCCGAATGGGTTGCCGAAGATGTCGTGGCGGGATGCCTTATTCAGTCGACAAGTCTTATCGCTGCAGACGACAAGCGTTGGACAGAAAACGCCCGCCTCATTGCGGCGACGCGAAATGCCCTTCCTGAGCTTGTCCGCTTGGCCAAGTTGGGCCTTGCTGCAACGATGCAGCGTTAGTTGGGACAGTTCCTAAATTAACCCGTGCGTCACCAATGCAGTTTTGACTCCAACAGCATCCTTAAAATGATGCCCGACGAACCCGTTCGCTGCTGCTGATTCGATATTCTCAAGCCGATCATCGACAAACAGCCCCTCACCCGGCGCAAGCCCAAAACGGCGCAACGCGAGCGCGTAAATTGCTGGATCAGGCTTTACGAGCTTTTCCACGCCTGACACGATGATATCAGTAAAATGATCAAAGACGGACGCGGTGGGGCGGAATTGATCCCAGAATTCAGCACCAAAATTGGTGATGCCAAAAATCGGAATTTTGCGCGCCGCCAATTCCTCAACCAGCGCGATCATGCCAGCGACTGGCCCCGGAATCGTCTCAACAAAGCGAGTCGCATAGGCATTGATATGGTCAGCATAACCTGGAAACTGGGAGATTCGCTCGGGAAGCATTTCAGCCAGTGGGCGGCCCGCGTCATGCTGAAAATGCCAGTCCTCGGTAACGACATTGGCCAGAAACCAATCAAGCTCACCCACATTGTGGATGAGCTTGGCAAACAGCCTGCGCATATCCCAGTGATAAAGCACATTGCCGACGTCAAATACGACGGCGCGCGCGGGCAACTCAGTTAGCCCTGACGGGCTTTGAACCGACGGTTGGTTTTGTTGATGACATAAGTGCGCCCGCGACGACGGATCACGCGGTTATCGCGGTGACGATCTTTAAGCGACTTCAAAGAATTGCGAATCTTCATGACGGCACGCTTGCCTAACTCTATATGATGTTGGAATGTTGCGCGTCGCTACGGGGAGGCGGCCGCAAAGTCAAGTAACCGCGCGTATCAAAAAGGCCAAATATCATGCTGACAAAATTGCCCCTCTCGCTTTTCGCCGTTGCCGTACTAAGCGGTTGTGCAGCCTCAATCCCTCCGGTTGAGGTGACGCGCTTTCACAGCACACCTAGACTTTCGGCGGGCACGGCGACGATTGAACCCGTGAACAGCGCGGACTTACAAAGCCTTGAGTTTCGGGCGTATGCCGCCGCTGTTGCGCGCGAAACGACAAAGCTTGGCCTTACCGAAGCAAGCGGCGCAAACACGCCCTATGTCATCACGCTTGATGTCTCACGCGACACGCGTGAGGGGCTTGCCAAACGCTCACCCGTCACCATTGGGATTGGCGGCGGCAGTTTTGGAAGAGGTGGCGGCGTCGGCATTGGCACCAGTTTTGGTCTTGGCCGCAACCGCCCGAACGAAGTGGTCGTCACGCGGATGGCAGTGCAGATTCGCAACCGCACCGATAAGGCAGTGATCTGGGAAGGTCGCGCAGAGACCGAAGCCCCTGCACGTGCACCTGCCGCGCAACCGGGGCTTGCGGCGGATAAGCTTGCCGCAGCACTGTTCAAGGATTTCCCAGGCGTTTCGGGGCAAACGGTGCGGGTACCATAGGGATGATAATCAACAGCGCGTTTGATAGCGGCAATATTATCGTCACCTCAGTTGCAGGAGACACAGCAAATCTCGAAATCCGCAAGGATACGCATTCGGATTTTTACCAATGGTTTTACTTCCGTGTTTCGGGCGCGAAGGGCCGCACGGTCACGCTTAACATCACCAATTGCGGTGGCAGCGCTTACCCCGGTGGGTGGGAGAATTATAAGGCGCGCTATAGCCTTGATCGCAGCGATTGGCGGCAGGAGGCGGGAACCAGCTACGCTGGCGGCATCCTGACGATCCGCCACAGTTGCGAATCCGATATCGTCTGGTTCGCTTACTTCGCGCCTTACACGGTCGAGCAGCATCATGATTTGGTCACTCGGATCGCAGCCGCACCCGGCGTTACGTATGTTGAGCTTGGCCAGAGCATCGAAGGACAAGCGATTGATTATTTGCGAATGGGCACTGGCCCGGTGCAGGTCTGGCTCTATGCGCGCCAGCATCCCGGCGAAAGCATGGCCGAACATTGGATGGAGGGCGCGCTTGAAATGCTCACCGACGATAGTGACCCAACGGCCAAGGCACTGCGCGAAAAATGCACGTTGCACATCGTCCCCAACATGAACCCTGACGGTTCATGTCGCGGGCATTTGCGCACCAATGCGGCGGGGATCAACCTCAACCGCGAATGGGCGACGCCAAGCCTTGAAAAAAGCCCCGAAGTGCTGTGCGTCCGCAATCAAATGGACAAGACCGACGTTCACTGGGCGATGGATATCCACGGCGATGAAGCGATTCCAGCCAATTTCATCGCTGGATTTGAAGGCATCCCCAATTGGACAGAGGATCAGGGCAAACGCTTCTATGCTTACCGGAGCGCGCTGACCGCAGCGACGCCTGATTTTCAGGACAAGCTTGGTTATCCCGCCTCGTTACCCGGCAAAGCCAACCTCGCCATGTCAACCAATCAGCTAGCCAACCGTTTCGCGCACTTAGGCTGCGTCAGCATGACGCTTGAAATGCCATTCAAGGATCATGATCCCAATCCGCTGCCAAGCCACGGCTGGAATCCAGAGCGTTGCAAGGGACTCGCGCGAAGCTGCCTTGCAGTGCTGGCGGGGATGGTTTGATCGGGTTAGCCATGCACATCAAGGAAGACGATCTTTCTGGCCTCCACATCCGCGCATTGCTTGAAAGCCATTTCGCTGGAATGCTGGCCAATTCGCCCAAGGGCAAATGCCATTTTCTCGATTTTGAGGGACTGAAGGGCGACGGCGTCACCTTTTGGTCGATCTGGGACGGTGATGCGCTTGCCGGGTGCGGCGCTCTGCGCGAACTCGACACTACTCATGGCGAGATAAAGTCGATGCGCACTCACGCCGATCACTTGCGCAAAGGGGCCGCAGCCATAATGCTTGAACATATTCTCAAGACAGCGCGGGAACGTTACTACACCCGGCTCAGCCTTGAAACCGGATCGGGCGATGCTTTTGAAGCGGCCACCGCGCTTTATGTGCGCTATGGTTTCGAGCGGTGCCCGCCCTTTGGCGATTACCGCGAAGACCCATTCAGCCGCTTTATGACACTTGCTCTTTAGGAGGATATCATGAACGCCTTGTTCCTTGCTGCTGCACTTGTTTGCTGTGCCGGGATTGCGTCCGCACAAATGCCCGCGCCGCCACCTCAACCGACCGTGCCCGCCCCAATCCCACCCAAGACTTACGCCACCGTCCGCGTTGTTCTGACCACCAGCCTTGGCCCGATCACCATTTTGCTGGAGAAAGAACGCGCGCCGATCACCTCGGCCAACTTCCTGCGCTATGTTGATCAGAAACGCTTTGACGGGATCAGCTTCTTCCGCCGTTCACAAGCACCGGGTGAACCGACCAAGGGCTTTGTTCAGGCCGGAACAACTGACCCAAAGCGCGTCCTGCCGCCAATTGCACATGAACCGACGAGCAAGACTGGACTGACGCACAGCGACGGCGCACTTTCAGCGCCGCGGTTTGCCCCCGGCACCGCGCGCGGCGATTTTACGATTATCCTTGGCGGCGCACCGTGGATGGACGCTGACCCCAAAGCAGCAGGGGACAATCTCGGTTTTGCTGTATTCGGACGTGTTGTGGAGGGGATGGATGTCGTCGCCAAAATCCTTGCCGCGCCAGCTTCAACCAGTAAAGGCGACGGCGTGTTCAAGGGTGAGATACTTGAGCCGCCCGTGCGAATTGTCAGTGCAAGGCGCATCAAATAGGCCAGGCAGCGATGTGGCCGATTGGCAACATTTATTGCGCTAATATCCGCTAGGCGCACTTTTTATATTGTGCAGCGCAACAATTTCGCGCAGCTTGAGGCTGTTGACGTAATTCAAGCCCCCCATTTGCAAGACTGGTGAGAGGCGAGGAACGATAACGCAGGCGGGACGATACGCATATTGATTGAAAGGAAAACCTATGCGCACGTCCTTTGGCCCACTTGTGGCCCTAATTTTCGTAGCAACCGCGACCCCTGCATTTGCCGATGAAACCGATCCACCGCCCAGCATTACAGTAACTGGTGGCGTCACACTTGTATCGGACTACCGCTTTCGCGGCATCTCGCAAACTGACAAGCGCTTTGCCGTGCAGGGCACCTTTACCGTCGCCAGCAAAACCGGGCTTTATGCTACCGTCTGGGGATCATCTATTGATGATTATGTTTTTAACGGCGCTGATCAGGAAATTGATCTAAGCGTTGGCTATAAAAAAGCATTTGGTGGAACGACCGTCGATGTCGGCGTGCTTTATTATTATTACCCTGGATCAGGCGGGATTACCTCGGACTTTTTTGAACCTTATGGTTCAGTCTCCTATACTATCGGCCCGGTATCAGCCAAAGCATCGGCGGCTTATGCGCCCAAGCAAGCAGCACTTCGCGTGATCACGGGCGTCACTGAAAAACGCGACAATCTTTACGTTGCGGGCGATCTGTCGGGCGGGATTCCGAACACGCCAATCACGCTATCGGCGCACATTGGTCACAATTTCGGGCCAAGCTACCTCTCGATTGGCAAGGAATATACCGATTATTCGATAGGGGCGAGCGTAACGCGCAAGAATCTGACCTTCGGCGTGCAGTATGTTGATACCGATGATAATTTCATTACCCCGTCAGGGCGGAATGCCAGCAAGGGGGGTCTTGTTTTCTCGCTTGGGGCGACTTTCTAAAAGCCTGTTTGCGGCCCGTGCCTATGCCGGGCCGCAACATGGTTGACGCCGTACCCCGCTTTGGGGCAAGCGCATGGCTATGACTGATATTATCCCTGACCGCCTCTCGATTGACCCATCGAGCGAACATTTCAATGCTGATGCGCTTCAACGCGGGATTGGCATCCGTTTCAAAGAACGCGAGCGCAAGGACGTCGAGGAATATTCGATTTCCGAAGGCTGGATCCGTGTTCAGGCGGGCAAGACCGTTGACCGTCGCGGCAAGCCATTGACGATCAAGCTTAGTGGTCCGGTCGAAGTGTGGTTTGAAAATCCTGCTGCTGAGGAAGCCCCAGAAGAAACCCCGGCGGCGGAATAATTGCTTTGTTGTCCGCGTAGTTGACTGTCACCCTCTCATCCCCGCAAACAAGAATGCTTTTTGGTAGCGATTAATCTTGTTTTGCGACACGCAGTTTTAATGACCAATGCCTCCTCGCCCCGATTGCCGTTCACATTCTCTGGACAGGCTTTTGAAATTGTTGGCGGCAAAGCGCTTTATTGGCCAGAACAAGGCGCGCTGATCGTCGCTGATCTTCATCTTGAGAAGGCGAGCTGGTTTGCGGTGCGCGGGCAGATGCTGCCGCCGTATGACAGCCTAGCAACCTTGCAAGGCCTATCCAAGTTGATTGAGGCTACGCAGGCGTGCCAGCTTTGGTGCCTTGGCGATAATTTTCATGATAGCGGCGGGATCACGCGGCTTGAGTCCGACGCGAAGGCGCTGCTGGCTGCCCTGACTGCGCAGCTTGATTGGCGCTGGATCATTGGCAATCATGATCCAGCACTTGGTGGCGATATAGGCGGCACAGTGGTGGATGAGGCAGAGGTCAGCGGTGTGATCCTGCGCCACCGCGCGCTCCCAAACGAAAGGCGTCCCGAGCTATCGGGCCATTTTCATCCCAAATATCGCGGGCAAAACCGCAGCCGCGCCGTATCGCGCGCGTGCTTCGTGATGAGCGAAATGCGGCTAATCCTGCCGGCATTTGGCACGCTTACTGGCGGGCTTGGCGCCGACCACACCGAAATTATGGGTGTGGTCGGCCCTGCGGCAGAAGCGCTTGTCCCGACCCAAGGACGTTTATTGCGCTTCAAACTTTAACGAAACAGAGTTGGAAAGGTCTTTCGCGCGCCCGCAAGCTTTGGTTTGTCCCAGCGGACGATATAAGGGTGCATCGGATTGCGATTGAAAAAATCCTGATGATAGGCCTCAGCCAGATAATATTTGCCACTTTCAATCCGCGTCACAATTGGCCCGTCATAGGCTTTGGCTGCGTTCAATTGCACAATATAAGCGCGAGCGACGGTCGCCTGAGCCAAAGTTTGCGGGAAGATTGCCGAGCGGTAACTACGGCCAATATCTGGTCCTTGGCGGTTAAGTTCAGTCGGATCATGCGCAGCCGAGAAAAATATCTGGAGCAAACGACCATAGCTGATGACGCGCGGATCATAGACGATCCGCACCGCCTCGGCATGGTTGGTCGTCTCAGTGATGACAGTATCATAATTGGCTTCATTGGCTTTGCCGCCTGCATAGCCCGATGTTACCGCCTTAACACCTTTGACATTTTCATAAACCGCCTCAAGGCCCCAAAAGCAGCCCCCGGCCAAGATCGCAACCGCAAGCGGTTCGGGCTGCGCTGGATCAAACACAGGCTCTGGAATGCGTACCGGCCGTTCGGCCGAACCAGGCGCTGCGAGCGTGAATACCGCAATCGCGCCCGCAATCGCGAGAGGAACTCGTGTTTTAAGTTTCATATTGATCATGCCCCTGCCTTGAACGTAAGCGCCGCTCCGTTCATGCAGTAACGTTTGCCCGTTGGTTTTGGCCCATCATCAAAAACATGGCCCAGATGCCCGCCGCACCGCGCGCAATGAACCTCGGTACGCGTGGCAAATTGGGAATTATCCTCAGATGTGCCTGTCGCCTTTGGCAGCGCCTGCCAAAAGCTTGGCCAGCCCGTGTTGCTTTCAAATTTTGTCGTCGATGAAAATACTGGCAAAGCACAGCCCGCACAGGAGAAGGTGCCTTTACGCTTTTCTTTGTTGAGCGGGCTGCTGCCGGGTCGTTCAGTCGCTTCGTTGCGGAGCACAGCAAAAGCTGTCGGTGAAAGCCGCTTGCGCCACTGCGCCTCGCTCAATTTGAACGGAAAATTGCCTTTGGGACTTGCCGAAGCCACATTGGCAAAGGCCAATGCCCCAAGGCTGAATCCACCGATTATGAGATGGCGACGCGAAAGTTCCACGGTTTTACTCCGAAATTACAAGATTGATTTATCCTATATTCGTAAACAAGACCCTGTTGGTTTCATATCGCGCAAATCATTTTTACCGCAGCGCCGCGCAGGCCGTTTGCATCCGGATGCAGGCCTCGGTCAGGATTTCCTCGGATGTCGCATAAGAAATGCGGAATGCAGGTTCGAGGCCGAATGCGCCGCCGTGTACCGCCGCGACTTTTGCCTCATCAAGGAAATAGCCAATCAATGCTTCATCACTGTCAATCAACAGTCCTTTGGGAGTGCTCTTTCCAATCAAGCCCGAAACATCGGGATAAACATAAAATGCGCCTTCGGGACGCGGGCAGTGGACGCCGTTGATTTGATTGAGCATCGAAACCACCAAATCACGCCGCCCTTTGAAAGCGTCATTGCGCGCGGCAAGAAAGCTTTGATCGCCATTGAGCGCAGCCGTCGCCGCCGCTTGCGCGATTGAGCAGGGATTGCTTGTTGACTGCGATTGCAGCTTTGCCATTGCCTTGATCAGCCACGCCGGGCCGCCTGCAAAGCCGATCCGCCAGCCGGTCATGCTATATGCCTTTGAACAGCCGTTGACCGTCAGCGTCCGCTCATAAAGCGCTGGCTCAACCTGCGCGATGGTGGTGAATTTGAAATCATCATAGACAATATGTTCATACATATCATCAGCCATCACCCAGACATGCGGGTGGCGCAGCAGAACATCGGAGAGCGCGCGCAGCTCATGCTCAGCATAGGCGGCACCCGTCGGATTGCTCGGCGAATTGAGAATTAGCCAGCGGGTGCGCGGGGTAATTGCTGCTTCAAGCTGAGCAGGCGTAATCTTGTAATTCTGCGCAGCCGTTGCCTTGATAAATATCGGCGTTCCGCCCGCAAAGTTCACAATGTCAGGATAACTCACCCAATAGGGTGCTGGAATAATAACCTCATCACCTGGCTCAACCGTCGCGACGAGCGCGTTGAACAGCGTGTGCTTGCCGCCGACATTCACGCTGATCTGATCAGGCGTATAATCCAGCGCATTGTCGCGTTTGAACTTGGCGGCGATTGCGGCTTTGAGCGCGGCTGTGCCATCGACATTGGTATATTTGGTTTGGCCCGAACGAATCGCCTCAATCGCGGCTTCCTTCACGAAATCGGGCGTGTCGAAATCGGGTTCGCCCGCGCTTAGGCCAATGACATCGACGCCCTGCGCTTTGAGGGCAAAGACGCGCCCGCTCATCGCGAGTGTTGCCGATGGCTGAATACGGTTAAGAGCTGCGGATGTCGTGCGCATGGGGCGGGCTTTCGGCAATAATGTTGCGGTGCAGCGCGGCTATAGGATTGGTGGCAGCGCGGGGCAAGCTATCCACGCGCAATAAATACTACCGGGCGAACAACTGAGTATCGTCAGCAAAAGCCTTGAATTCAAGCGCGTTGCCACTTGGATCATAAAAGAACATTGTTTTTTGTTCGCCAACCGCACCCGCAAAGCGCGTGTTTGGCGGGATAACGAAGTCTATCCCTGCGTCCGCAACGCGCGCTGCAAGTGCATCAAATCCAGCAATATCAAGGACGACCCCAAAGTGAGGAACCGGAACATGCTGACCATCAACTGCATTGGTTGCAGGCGGTGCGGTTTTACGAGCCACAAGATGGGCGACGATTTGATGGCCGAATAAGTCAAAATCTACCCAATCTGCTGAACTGCGCCCCTCAGCACAACCAAGCACCGAGCCATAGAACTGCCGCGCGGTAGCGAGATCATGGACTGGAAAGGCGAGATGAAATGGCCTCATGGTTTCGCAAGTTCCAAACAACCCGCCATATCTGGACCAACGCTCTCAGCGCCGTGCTTTTGTGATTTTGCAGCCGCTGAAAACTCTTCCTTCTTAAGACCAAGAATTACATCATTTTCGGCCTCGGTTTTGCCTTCTGAACGAAGCTTTGAACGCGCACGGCTATCAAGCACGGTCGCAAAAGTAACGAGCAGCTTGACGTTATCGGAAAAACCTTCGCGCGCGCGCACCTCCTGTGCCGCCAGCGAAACCATCGCGGCGCATTCAGTCAGCCCGGGTGGCGGCAGTGGCGGATCAAGCCGATCCATCATTGTGATACAATCGATCGCGGTTTCAGGTGGCAGTTCATTCACCCCGCTTTTCTGAAAATCGGCAACAGCGGCGAGGATCGCATCACGCACAGCTTCACGCGTCCGTCCGCCTTCGCCAGTGAGGCTGTCACCGACCACGCCCGCAAAATGGCCGCCACGTGATTTGAGCGGGGGGAGGCTATCCCAATCACCAACACCGCGTTCCTGCTCATTGGCGACAATCGCAAGTGCCGCCACACAGCGAACCCGCTCTTTCTGTTCAGGCGTCAGCGGCGGTGGAGCCGCCGCGAATGCAGGGATCGTAAGCGCAAGGGCAAGTACGGGGACAAGGAAAAATTTCATAATCTGCTTTTTCGTTGATGATTAGAGAAGACTCAAGAGAGGCTCTGTAAAAATATATTCGCGCGGCTATAGCGTCGCTGTGATGAATTACACCAAAATGATAATGTTCGGGCTTGGCTTGCTTTCTGCGGTCGGATTTGCGCCGATTGGTTGGTGGCCGGTGACGCTGCTGTGCTTTGGGTTAATGATGGCGCACGTTGCCACCGCCTCCTCATTAAAAAGCGCTTTTGCGCGCGGATATTGGTTTGGCGTTGGCCATTTCATTGTCGGTCTCAACTGGATTGCAGGCGCGTTCGCGTATCAAGACACGATGCCGCCGTGGCTCGGTTGGATCGCGGTGGTTTCGCTTTCGCTTTATATCGCGGTTTACCCGGCACTTGCGGCGGCGGTTGCCTGGCGATGGGGGCGCGCATATCCGCCAAGCTTTGTCCTGATATTTGCCGCCGGGTGGATCGTCACTGAATGGCTTCGGGCGACTATATTTACTGGCTTTGCCTGGAATCCGCTTGGGGTGATCTGGCTGCCACTCGTTGGGATTCCCCGAATTTTTGTGCCCTTTGTGGGTACTTACGGCCTCAGCGGCATCACAATTTTAATTGCGGGAGCATTGGCACAGTGGGTGCCGCGCTGGTTTGCGCGTATCCGTGACAGGTACCGCGAAGGCAAAGGTGAATGGCTTTCACTGGTCATCGCCCCGGTGGTGCTCGCGGTATTTGTAGTGCTTGGTGCTTATTCGATGCGTTATGTCGCCCTGCCCGAGGCGGGTGCATCCAAGCAGCCGCTGCTGCGCATTGTTCAGCCCAATATCGGCCAGCAAGACAAGCATATCGAGGCTTTTGCCGACGTGAATTTTGCCAAACTAGAAAAGCTTACCGGCAAACCCGGCGCGGTGCCGCGCCTGATCCTTTGGCCCGAAGCCGCAATCCCCGATTATCTCGAAGAAGAAGAATGGGCGCGTGAGCGCGTGGCTTCACTGCTTGGCCCCAATGATATGCTGTTAACAGGCGGCACCGCCTTGATTTATGACAAGAAAGGCTTGCTCGCCGCGGCGCGCAACAGTGTATTTGCAGTGACGCCGGGTGCCAAGCTGGTTGCACGTTATGACAAAGCGCATCTCGTACCTTACGGCGAATATTTGGCACTGCGCTGGCTGCTTGAACCGCTTGGTGCCACGCGACTGGTGCCTGGCACGGTCGACTTCCTCGCCGGCCCCGGCGCGCAGAGCCTGAAGGTTCCGGGCTTTGGCAAAGTCGGCGTTCAGGTTTGCTATGAGATTATTTTTTCAGGAGTGGTGATTGACCGCGCCAACCGCCCCGATTTCCTTTTCAACCCTTCAAACGATGCCTGGTTCGGCGCGTGGGGGCCGCCGCAACATTTGGCCCAAGCCCGGCTCCGCGCAATTGAGGAGGGGATTAGCGTGGTGCGCTCAACCCCGACCGGCATTTCGGCAATCATTGATCCGCAAGGGCGAATCCTTCAAAGCCTGCCCTATCAAAAAGCCGGATTTATCGAGGCGCGCTTGCCCAAAAGCGATCTGCCGACGCTGTTTGCGCGGCTAGGCAACATGCTGTCCTTTGGCTTTGCAGCCTTGCTGTTAGGATTGGGAATTGCCCTTGCACGAAAGCGCCGCTAAAGGCCGCTGCGAACCACACATAAAGTTTTCCTTATATCCACAGGATTATCGCTATGCGCCATGATTATCTCTTCACCTCCGAATCGGTTTCGGAAGGCCATCCCGACAAGGTTTCAGACCAGATTTCGGATGCGATCGTCGATCTGTTTCTGTCGAAAGACCCAGAGGCGCGCATCGCCTGTGAAACGCTGACCACCACGCAACTTGTCGTGCTTGCCGGTGAAATCCGTTGCAAAGGCGTGTATGAAAATGGCGCATGGGCACCCGGCGCACAGGAGGAAATTGAAGCAACTGTGCGCAAAACAGTCAAAGAAATCGGTTATGAACAGGACGGTTTCCACTGGAAGACTCTAACCTTCATGAACAATTTGCACGGCCAGTCCGAACATATTGCGCAGGGCGTTGATGCAAGCGGCAACAAGGATGAGGGCGCTGGTGATCAGGGGATCATGTTTGGCTATGCCACCGATGAAACGCCCGACCTGATGCCTGCCACGCTATATTACAGCCACAAAATCCTTGAGCGGATGGCCGCCGATCGTCACTCAGGCGTGGCACCGTTCCTTGAACCCGATACCAAGAGCCAGGTAACGCTGCGCTACGAAGGCAGCGTTCCGGTTGCGGCAACCGCAATCGTCGTATCAACGCAGCACGCCGCCGGTTATGATAACGGCACAAATGAAGCCACGCTCCACACCTATGTGAAGCAAGTGATTGCTGACATTTTGCCAGCCAGCCTGCTGACCGAAACCGAATATCATATCAATCCAACGGGCAGCTTTGAAATTGGCGGGCCTGACGGGGACGCTGGGCTTACTGGCCGTAAAATTATCGTTGACACCTACGGCGGCGCAGCCCCGCACGGTGGCGGCGCGTTCAGCGGCAAAGATCCAACCAAGGTTGACCGCTCGGCCGCCTACATCACGCGCTATCTAGCGAAGAATATTGTCGCGGCGGGCCTTGCCACGCGCTGCACGATCCAACTTGCTTACGCGATTGGCGTGTCAAAGCCATTGTCGCTTTATGTCGATACGCATGAAACCGGCACTATTGGTGATGACAAAATCGAAGCTGCGATCATGAGTATCGAAGCGCTTGGCGGCCTCACCCCGCGCAGCATCCGCACCCACCTTGGGCTCAACAAACCAATTTACCGCAAAACCGCCGCCTACGGCCATTTCGGCCGCAAGCCAGAGGGTGATTTCTTCCCATGGGAGAAAACTGATCTGGTTGAAGCCTTGAAGGCGGCGCTTTAATCTGATTTCAATCCATGCTAATCTTTATGCGGAGGCAATGATGCGTTTCATTGAATTGGCAGAAGATGAAGTTGAAGTTGTTGAAAAGCCCGGCATTATGGGTGGGCGACCTTGCGTCAACGGGACACGCATACCGGCGGACACCATTGTCGCTTACTTGAAGGCGGGGCACTCAAAGTTCGACATATTTTCGGACTATCCTTCGCTTCCAGTCGGCGGTGTAGAGGCCGTCGTTAGGTGGGCGAACATGCAGGGAATCGATGTTCAAATTTCTGATTGACGAGTGCTTATCTCCAACACTTGCGTCGCTCGGCAAATCTCGTGGGCATTCGTCCTTCCACGTTAACTGGCTTGACCTCAATGGGTATCGCGATCAATCAATTAGCGTCTATTCAGTGTCGGAGGATTTCGTTTTCGTCACTAATAATGGCGTAGATTTCAAACCAATCTACCGCTCGCTTGATGTCCACCCCGGACTTGTCGTCATCCTGCCAAGCGTCAAGCGTGCAGACCAGCAAGCAATGTTTCTGGCGGTATTAGAGCGAATATCGTCCGAGCGCGATCTGATCAACAAGTTGATTGAGATTGACCTAGACGGTGTGATTAGCATCTCCGAATTTCCCCCGTTTCGCGATAATATCTGACCGTCTAGCCAAAACGGCATACAGCGCATAAGAAACCCGAATGCGCGCCTATCTTGATCTCATGCAGCGAATCCTCGACGAAGGGGTTGAGCAGGCTGACCGCACCGGCGTCGGGACGCTCTCGGTGTTCGGCCATCAGATGCGGTTTGACCTTTCAAAAGGTTTTCCACTGGTGACAACCAAGAAGCTGCATTTGCGCTCAATCATTATCGAGCTGCTGTGGTTTCTGCGCGGCGATACCAATACCGCTTGGCTCAAAGCGAATAAGGTTAGCATTTGGGATGAGTGGGCGGACGAAAATGGTGATCTTGGCCCGGTTTATGGCAAACAGTGGCGCGATTGGCGCGGCGAGAACGGTATTTCAGTTGATCAGATCGCGCTGCTGATCAATCAGATCAACACCAATCCAGCGTCGCGCCGCCAGATTGTCAGCGCTTGGAATCCTGCTGAACTTGACAAAATGGCGCTTGCCCCCTGCCACTGTCTTTTTCAAACCTATGTGGCCGATGGCAAGCTCTCGCTACAGCTTTACCAGCGGTCGTGCGATGTCTTCCTCGGCGTCCCCTTCAACATCGCGTCCTATGCGCTGCTCACGCACCTGCTCGCTGATCAGTGCGGGCTTGGGGTTGGTGATTTCGTCTGGACGGGGGGCGACTGCCATCTTTACGCCAACCATCTGGAGCAAGCGCGGCTGCAACTGACGCGCGCGCCAAACGCATTGCCAACGCTGGCGATCAAGCACCGTGCGCCGTCAATCGACAGCTATAATTATGAGGATTTCGTCATCGAAGGTTATGAAGCGCATCCCCATATTTCCGCTCCGGTGGCTGTGTGAACCATCCCGAAGTCATATTGATCGTTGCACGCGCGCGAAACGGCGTAATCGGTGCGAATGGCCAGTTGCCTTGGAATATCCCGGCTGACCTGCGCCACTTCAAAACACTGACACAGGGCGCGCCGATGATCATGGGACGCAAGACATTTGAAAGCCTGCCAGGGCTGTTGCCCGGACGGCGCCATATCGTTTTGACCCGCAATGCCAATTGGAGCGAAGAGGGTGCCGAAACCGCGTCCTCGGTTAAGGCAGCGCTTGCACTTGCCAATGCGCCGCGCGTCTCGATCATTGGTGGGGCTGAAATCTATGCGCTTTTTCTCGATCATAGCGACCGGATCGAAATAACCGAAGTTCATGCCGATTTTTCCGGAGATACTGTTTTCCCTAAAATTGACGCTAAGATATGGCATGAAACAGGACGTATAGTCTCTCCGGTCGAAGGGGGTCGTCCGGCGTATGATTTTGTTACTTTGCAAAGGCATTAAGAAAGAATGGCAGACATTAGTCTGACATCGCACCCGTTTGTCAAACCAGCGTCGCAAGCGCGGCGACTGGGATTTGGCATTATCATATTGCTATTTTTGTGCCTTTTCACCGCACCATTTTATGCTAATCCAATTGCCAAAGACGCACCCGCCGTAAAGCAGGGTGTCGTCTCATTTAAGCAATGGGGCGCGCTTGGCCGCCCCGTTGAGTTAAGCGGCGACTGGACATTCTACTGGCGGTCTCAACTTGGTAACCGCGCCGCCCCAAGCATCCCGCCCCTGGTCGCGCGTGTGCCCGGTGAGTGGACGAACACAAAAATAGCCGGTGGACTGTCGGTTCCCGAACAAGGCCGCGCAACCTATCAACTGATTGTCAAAGGACTGCAACCCGGCGATTACAGGCTTTATGTGCCGCTGGTTTACAGTGCCACACAAGTGTCTCTTAACGGGCAAGTCTTGTCGCGCCGAGGTACACTCGGCGCTGATGCAGAGACAACGGAATATGTCGCCCGTTCGCATGAGATTTTCTTCCGCGCGGACGGCCGCGATATGGTGCTCACGATAGACATCGCATCCTTCCTCCACCGTGACAACGGCCTTGAGACGCCGCCAATCCTCGGGCTTGCACAACCGATGCAATATTGGACAGCGCTTCAGTGGGGACAGGAATTTCTATTCCACACGACACTCGTTTTGCTGGGCACATTCGGAATTGGTGTTTTTCTGTTCCGCCGTTCAGATAAACCGTCGCTGTATCTGGCGATTAGCAGCTTTCTGTTTCTCGTGCCTTCGGCTGTGCAGGGCTTTGACAATGTTTTTTTGATGGTGTTTCCCGGCTTCAATTTCGAACAGATGCTCGCCGCGCACTATATTTCGACAACCTTGTCGCTCGGCTTTTTTCTGGCTTATGTCCACGCGCTTTTTCCCGGCGAAAGCCCAGTCCGCGCCTACCGCGTGATGCTTAGCATATTCGTGGTTCAAATAGGCTTTCAAATCGCCGGATTTGTAATCGGCGGAACTTTGCTGGCGTCAAAGGTCAACATCGGCCTGATGGTCGTGATGCAGTTGGTATTTCTATATGTTTTTGTCGTGCTTGTGCGCGCAGTGCGGCAAAACCGCGACGGCGCGATGATTTTCCTGCTCGGCATGGCGGTGTTTTTCCTGTCGATTACGATGCTTGCAATCGTTGCCTATGGGATTCTGCCGAGCGATGAACTGATCGGTTATGATCTGACTGGCTACGGCATATTGATTCTGCTGTTTTCGCACATCATTGTTCTGGCAGAACGCTGGTCTGCTGCGATTTACGAGGCCGAGCAGATGAACGATGATCTGCGCCAGTTGCTTGATGTCAATCTTGCGATCACCAGCGAAATGCAGCTTGAGTCGCTGCTGCGCAAAATCGTTGAGGTGACAACCAAACTTCTCCATGCGGATCGTTCGTCACTCTTCCTTTATGATGAAAAGCGCGATGAACTGTGGTCGCTTGTCGCCGAAGGGGTGAATAGCCAGCAAATCCGTTTTCCCGCCAACCAAGGCCTTGCCGGGGCTGCCTTGATGAGCGGCGAAGTCGTCAATACGCCTGATGCCTATGATGATTTGCGCTTCATTCGTGAAACGGATGCTGAAACCGGATATCGCAGCCGCACGATCCTGAGTATGCCAATTATCGCGCGCGACGGGCGTAAGCTTGGCGTGATGCAGGCGCTCAACCGGCAGAACGCAACGCGCTTCTCGACCGAAGATATTGCCAAGATGGGTGCGTTTGCCGCGCAAGCCGCGATTGCAATTGATAATGCAACGCTGTTTTCACAAATTGTCGAAGCGCAAAATTATAATGAGAGTATATTGCGGTCAATGTCGGCAGGCGTCATCACGCTTGATCGCGAAGGCCAAATCATCAAGGTCAACGAAGCAGCGGCAGCCATGTTTGGCGTGAGTGCCGAAGTGGCGCAAAGCACCAATCTCCGTGCGTTTTTGATGGCTGCCAATCCGCAATCAATTCTGGAAATCGATAAAGTAAGTGTGAGCGGCGAATCGAAAACCTTCTTCGATATCGATCTTACAACGCTGACCGGGGGTATTGTGTCGGCCAATGTCTCGATTGTGCCCCTGATCAATAATGGCGAACGGCAAGGCGTACTCATTCTGATTGAGGATATTACGCAGGGCAAACGGCTGGAAGGCGCGATGCGCCGCTTCATGACGCAGAATGTCGTCGATCAGGTACTCGGCCATGAAAATGACTTGCTGTTTGGCGCGGCGTGCGAGGCAAGCGTGATGTTTGCTGACATCCGCAACTTTACCGCAATGGCCGAACGGCTCTCCCCGCGTGAAGCCGTCGACATGCTCAATGAAATTTTTACCGAGCTGTTCGAGTCGGTTGCGGCATTTGACGGGATGCTCGACAAATTCATTGGTGACGCGCTGATGGCGGTTTACGGTGCCCCGATTTCAGGCACGCAAGACGGCGCAAACGCAGTGGCCAGCGCGATCCAGATGCAAACTCTGATCGCCAAGATTAATGCCCGCAGGCGCGAACGCAGCCTTGAAGATATTCGTCTGGGTATCGGCATTGCCAGTGGCGAGGTGATCGCAGGCACCATAGGCTCGCCTAAACGGATGGACTATACTGTCATCGGAGATAGTGTTAACCTTGCCGCGCGGCTCGAAAATTCAACCAAATATTATCGCACCGATATCATTGTCTGTGAAAAAACCGCTGCTGCGCTCAACCTAAATATTCTCAAACGCGAACTCGACCTGATCCGGGTGCGTGGCCGTCAAACGCCCTGCACTATTTATGAAATTTTGCCGCATCAGGACGGCGATCTCACCATTCAAGCAGCGCTTGTTGCCGCTTATGATGCCGGACGAAAACATTTGGCGAGCGGCGCGTGGGCTGAAGCGATCAGCGCTTTTGAAAGCGCGCTTTCAATTAACCCGGATGATCATCCATCGGCAATCATGCGTGACCGCGCAAAAATACTTCTGGAAACGCCCAATCCTGATTGGGACGGCGTTTGGCAGTCACGCCGGGGCTTAATACGCGACCGATTTTAATAGCCCTGATCTAATCGATTCGATGAGTTTTCTAATCGATTCGATTATGGCGCGGATATGCGATTCACCTAAATTGACAATGCAGGGGACGCTATACTGGAGTCGCGTCACATGAATACCCAACAAGCAAACTTCTTCACAAACACAGCTGTGAATTTTTCACCTGAAGCATTTGGCAAAGCAGTTCTTGATGCCTTTTTGGGCAGCACAGGGCTTGATAAGCTCATGGCATCGCAGGGTATTGCTGAAAAATTTGGCAGCCCTGCTGGATCAAGCTACACCGTCAAAAGCGGCGATACACTATCTGATATTGCTAGTGCTAACGGCACTGATTGGCAAACTTTAGCCCGAATTAATGGCATTTCAAACCCTGATCTGATCCAAGCTGGGCAACAGATCAAACTCCCTGAGGGATCAACCAACCAAGCATCCTCATATACTGTCAAAAGTGGCGATACACTTGGTGAGATTGCGGCTGCTAACGGCACAAGCGTTGCAGCACTTGCGCGCGACAATGGTATCAGCAACCCAGATCGGATCAGCGTTGGCCAGGTGCTGCGTGTTGGCGGAGCTGCTGGCAGTGCAACGGGTACAGGCGAAACGACAGGCACGACAGCCGTACCCCAAACTACAACTGCCGGCGCATCAGGCGCGTCAACGGGCCGTCTGTCTGAAAATGGTGCCAAGTTCATCTATGATCATGAGGCTCAGCGCGGCGTATCTGACAAGCTGCATTGGCCAGGCGGCGCTAGTGGCGTAACGCTTGGGCCAGGCTATGATATGAAGGGCCGGACAAGCGCAGAGATCGTGCGTGATCTGACTGCAGTTGGCGTTAACGCCGATACAGCAAAATCAATCTCACGCGCGGCTGGCCTAGAAGGCAGCGCCGCCCGCAGCTTTGCTAATAACAACGCAAGTCTTGTGACGTTAAGCCCAGCGCAAGAAACCAAATTGCAGTCAATTGCCGCAAAACCCTTTGAAAAGGTGGTTGCTGAAAATGTGAAGGTACCGCTGACGCAAAATCAGTTCGATGCGCTTGTTTCATTTGCTTATAATATTGGCGAAGGTGCATTCTTAGACTCAACCGCATTGCGCAAAATCAATGCTGGCGATTTGACTGGTGGCGCTCAGGCAATGAAGCTTTTTAACAAGTCAGACGGTCAAGTTGTGCAAGGCCTTGTTAACCGCCGCAATGATGAAGTGCGACTGTTTAACACGCCGGGTTCGCCAATAGTACAACCTCAAGGAACGACACAACAACCAACACCTGCGCAAACAGGCGCGACTGGTGCGACCACAGCATCAAATGGTGGATCAGCACAAGCCTATGTCAATCAAATCAACCAATCGGGCGATGCACAGGCTAAAGCTGATCTGGCCGCCGGCAAGAAAGTGGTCGTTGCAATCCGCGTTGAAACAAACACGGCTTCGAACGGTGGCAACGGAACCTATGATGATAAAATGGGTGTGGTCTGGCGCAATAATGACGGCACATTCAGTTTCCGCGAATTTCGTGGCAACACCGAACCTTCAGCACAATATGCCTATGACGGACGCAAACCAATGGGCAGCGATACAAACGGTGATGGCAAGGTTGATCAAGGTCGCCTCGTAACGGGTAATTACCGTTACACCCGTGGTGAAAATTTCCTTGGCAACGTTGCATGGGATGCAACCCGCAATCAAACGGTCGAGCGTGATACCAATCAGGATGGCTTGTTCAACAGTTCTGACAGCAATCGCATTGATGCAACAGGTGCAGGCCGATCAATGCTCATGCACCAAGGCGGAGAAAATAATACATGGTCAGCAGGATGCCAAACCATGCCATCAAGCGACTATAATAAATTTCTCGATTTGATGGGAAATCAATCAAGCTTCAGCTACGTTCTCGTCAATGGTACGAAATAACGTAAGGAAGTACAGATGAGATCACGACCGCTGGTCGTTCTGGCAATCCTGCTTACAGGTTGCCAAATGGAAGGAAATGCGTCTGTGGTTGGCAGCGAAGATGAGGCAATCTCATCTACTGACGCCACAGATAGCGTTAAACCTGAACGCAAATCAGAACCGCTTGCCGTTCCCCCGGAGGATCCGTGCTTTGATGAGCGCAATCCGAACTTTGATCCCAACAAATGCGTTGAATCTGACGTCAGGATCGATCCGTTCATTGGAAATTGGAAAATCACCCGTGTTCATGTGAACCTGGAAGGCGTCCAAGCCTTCACCGAGGATGACAAAGCCATTGTTGGATCAATCTTCAGCATTGCCGCGAATGAAATCAAATGGACGACCAAGGCTTCGACTGGCTTCACCTCTGATGATATCTGCAAGCAACCCTCGGCTGGGCCGCTCTCTCCGATTGTTGAAAAAGAACAAGGCGGTGCTTTAACAGCAGCGCTTGAACCTTTCGCGATTTCAGTGTCAGCGCGCGGGCCAATCCACCGGTTTGGCTGTGTTGGTGGTGGCACTTGGGGGCCGGGGAGCCGGGGCGCGGCAGCGCTGTTCATTCCCGTTGGCACCAAGCAAATGGTGCTTAAATGGTATGATGGTGCAACCCTGCTTGCAGTGCGCGACGATAAATAAACAGGCGATTGCGCCTGCCGTGACGCTTTCCTATAGCAAAGGCTTATGGAGCGGCTTGACGGCAATGCGGCACTGCCGCCCAAATATTGCGGGGGCATCGTTGCGCTTGGCAATTTTGACGGTTTTCACAGCGGGCATCAGGCGGTCGTTGGTCGCGCGGTTGCGTTGGCGCGTGCCAAACGTGTGCCAGTACTGGTTGCCACCTTTGATCCGCACCCGGTGCGCTATTTCAAGCCCGACACGCCGCCATTTCGCCTGACCAGCCTTGATCAGCGTGAGCAACTATTTACGCAGGCCGGGGCACAAGCGATGATCGTCTTCCCGTTTAACGCCGCGCTTGCCGCACTCAGCGCAGAAGAATTTGTCGCGCAGCGGCTTGCAGGATTGGCTGGCGTTGTCACTGGCGAGGATTTCACCTTCGGCAACCGCAAAAGCGGCAATGTTACCGTACTTGCTGAACTTGGTGCGCGTTACGGCTTTTTTACCGAAGCGGTAGGCGCTGTCGGCGATGGTGGCGAAGTGATTTCATCAAGCCGCATCCGCCGCGCGCTTGCGGAAGGCGACTGTGCCACGGCAACGCACCTGCTTACCCGGCCCTATACGATACAGGGCCATGTCCAGCACGGGGCCAAGCTTGGCCGGACAATTGGCTACCCGACCGCAAACCTCGATATGGGCAGCTACCTGCGCCCACGCTACGGCATTTTCGCAGTCCGTGTGCGGCTGGCCGATGGGCGCGTGATTGAAGGCGCGGCCAATCTCGGCATCCGGCCCAGTTTTGACCCGCCCAAGGAATTGCTAGAGGCTTATCTGTTTGATTTTGATGAGCTGCTTTACGGTCAGATGATCGCGGTTGAGCTGATCGCCTTTCTTCGCCCCGAAGCCAAATATGAGACGATTGAGGCGCTCACTGCGCAGATGGACAAGGATTGCGCTGAAGCGCGGCGGGCACTTTTGGCATACGCCGAATTACCTCCGGGCGGGCTGAAGCGACCCGCGCGCTAGACTGCGCCAGAGCCATTCAAGCGGGCCGTAACGATAGCGATCAAGCCAAGGCTTTGACCAAAGCAGCATGATTACCCACACCATAGGCACAACCAGATAGGCCTGCCAGCGCGACAAGTGCCCAAACAAGCCAAAGCCGTATCCGTAAAACAGCGTTGTCATCAGGATCGATGTGCCCAGATAGTTTGTGAAGGCGGCTTGGCCAACCGCGCTGATCCGCGCTATAATCGTTCTATTCGCAAATCTTTTTATCAAAAGCATCGCGAGGGCCGCGTGACCAATCATAACCGCGATATGAAATGGCAATGACCAAACCATCATATTGCCAAGCGTCACAAGCGGATCAAAACCGCTTACCCATCCCCACAGTGCCAATGCCATCTGTCCCGGTATGCCAATATAATATGCGATCCGCATCGTCTTTACATAACGCGCGTTATCCCAATTCCCCGTCAAAAACCCATTGCGGAAATACATCATGCCGAGCGCCATCAGTCCAAACGTTTCAAGCGCACCCATGAAAAAGCTGATAACCGGAAGGAAAAACCCTTCGGTCAATTGGTTCCAAGCAATGTCCAAATAGCCGCTCCGGTAAAGCGCAAGGCTATCGGCGGTTAATTCAGAATCGGTGCTGCCAAATTCAGCCATAGCTTCAGTGAAAGTGTTGACCAATTCAGGATCAGCGCCGGGTTGCATGGCCATTGTCTTGAGCACCCACAGCCCAATCATCATTGCGCCAAATAGCGCAAAGCTGAGCGATAGCAGCCAGATCGCGATACGGCGAAGCTGCGCCTCATCTTTGTACAGCAAGCCGATGCCGACCAAACCGCACAGTGCATACAGCGTCAATATATCGCCAAACCAGATCAGATAATAATGGACAAGGCCAAAAAGCAGCAACCAAACCATCCGCTGGACATGAACTATTTTACCGTCACCCTGCGCGGCCTCCGCGCGCTGATACACCAGCAGCATTGATGCGCCAAACAGCATCGAAAACAGCCCGCGCATTTTACTGTCAACCAGCACAGACATGATCGCCCAACTAATCACATCGGGCGGGCTGGTGCCGCCGTAGGCTGCCGGGCTGAAATAGGCAGCGTCAGGCATTGCAAACGAAATGATGTTCATCAGGAGAATGCCCATGACGGCAATGCCGCGAATCGCATCAAGTGTCAGATAACGAGCGTTTGTAATGGCTAAATCCAACTCGAAATTTGATCCAGCGGTTTCTTGATCGTCGCGTGGACTGGGATGGTGGCGTCCACCGAGGGATGGCCGACGACGACGATCATGATCGGCTTTTCATACCCAGGGCGGTTGCAGAGCGTATTAAGAAAGCGCATCGGGTTTGGCGTGTGAGTGAGTGTGGCTAGCCCCGCCGCGTGGAGCGCCGCAAGCAACAAGCCCGTCGCGATGCCGACGCTTTCAGTCACATAATAATTCTGCCGTTGCTCACCTGCATAAAGCCCGCCCTTGCGCTGCCCAAAGATCGCGATCAGCCACGGGGCGTGTTCAAGATAAGGCTTGTCAGCATCAGTGCCGAGCGGGCTGAGCGCGTCCATCCATTCGGCACTTGCCTTGCCACTGTAAAATTCGCGCTCTTCTTCCTCGGCGGCAATGCGCACTTGGCGTTTCGCGTCTGACGAACCAATCACCGCAAAATGCCAAGGCTGGTGATTGGCCCCTGACGGCGCAGTGCCCGCCGCAAGGATCGCTGATTCAATAATCTCACGCGGCACGGGCGTATCGCCGATCTGGCGGCACGTACGGCGAGACCGGATATGTTCGTAAAACCCCAGCGCCGCCGCCGCCCGCTTATCATCAGTCATCACAGGGTATGGCACCCAAGGCAGTGTTTCGTGATTAATCATCGTGCCTCTTTCCGTATCATCAGTTTAAGCTCCGACCAGACCGCATCGACCGCACAGACTTTTACATCGACCAGCGGCGTCTGACGCGGCTAGCCTGCCACGGTGATTGACGCTTGGCAAACGTGAGTGGTAGTCGGCACTTATGGATGCGCTCGACACTCTGCTTTCGCCGGTCATCCTTTTCTTCATCCTTGGCGTCATTGCGGCGGCGGCCCGTTCTGATCTTTCAGTGCCTGAACCGATTGCCAAGGGCATGTCGCTTTATTTGATGGCTGCGATTGGCCTCAAGGGCGGGGTGCAAGTTTCAGCGGCTGGGGCTTCAGCGGAAATGGCAATGGTGAGCGTTGCCGGAATGCTGCTTAGCTTCACCCTGCCCTTCCTCACCTTTGCCTTGCTCACCAGCTTTGGCAAACTTGACCGCATGAATGCAGGTGCAGTTGCGGCACATTACGGATCGGTTAGCATCGTTACTTTTGTGACCGCGAGCGAGGCGCTAACGCGGAGTGGCGCTGAACCTGCTGGCTATTTGGTGGCGGTGCTTGCGCTGATGGAGACGCCTGCGATCCTGACAGGGCTTTTACTGGCACAACGCGGCACAACGCGTGTACCCGGTGCGCCGGGTGGTCATTTATGGCGTGAGGTGTTTTTGAACGGCTCAGTCGTGCTGCTGCTTGGCGCGTTTGCTGTCGGTCTGATCATTGGCAAAGAAAAATATGAGGCGATCAAGCCCGTTTTCACGAGTGGTTTTTCAGGCATCCTTTGCCTGTTCCTGCTTGATATGGGGCTGATCGCAGTGCGCCGTCTACGCGAAAGCCGGGCGATGACGTGGCGGCTCGGCATGCTTGGTGTGGCCTTCCCCTTGATCAACGGCGGCATTGGGCTTGCGATAGCTGTTCTGCTCGGGCTCGATGCCGGAACGGCAGCCGCTTTTGCGATCCTCACCGCAAGCGCGTCTTACATCGCGGTGCCTGCTGCAATGCGGATGGCGATGCCACAGGCTGATCCGGGAATTTACCTGTCAATGTCGCTCGCGGTCACATTCCCGTTCAACATCGTTGTCGGCATTCCGCTTTTCACCGCGCTCGCCGCGCGGTTTTCGGGTTAGGAGGTGGACATGGTGGAATTGGTCGCGCGCAAACGGATTGATATTTTGATTGATGCGCCGCTCAGCGAATGGCTCGCCGAAACCGCTGCCTCGGTTGGCATTGCGCACCATACCCTCATGAACCTCCATTCGGGCAAGGGCCGTTCGGGCAGTTGGCGCGATGAGGATGTGTCAGGCGCGGTCTCCAAACGCATGTTCATTGCAATTGCCAATGGTGCGAAGGTGGAAGCACTCATCGAAGCGCTCGCGCCGCATCTTGATACTTACGGGCTTGTCGTGACGATTGCCGATGTTGATGTAGTGCGCGGGGAACGGTTTTAAGCTTATCCGAGATAAGCAACACTGAGCCGTTCTGCTTGGGCATGAAGGCGCTTGTCTGTTGTGAGCAGCTTCGCATTTTGAGCCAAATGTACTGACGCGAGCAGATGGGCATCCACAAAACCTATGCCCCGGTTGTGCAGATCGTGCCATTCTACCATTGCCATGACCTCGGCATTTGAAGCTGAACTCACGATTGGCAGTTGCCTGAGTTCCTCAAGGATGACCTTGCGCTGCCGGAGCGAACCCATCGCAATCTCACCAAGCACCATCGGATGGAGGACAACGCGCTTTTGCTTCAAAAGTTCGGCGAGCAACGCATCGCCCTTATTGATGTGATCAATCCAGATGGAACTGTCCGCAAGAACAGGGGTTCGCGCCATCAGTCAGGATTGAGGAAATCCGGCGGACGTCGCCGTGGCGCAGCTTTTGCATCCGGATCAGAGCCACCAAGCGCGATTAGCCTGTCAGCGGCGAGCCGCTGCCGCATTTCAACAAGCGCGCGGCGAATGAGGACACTGGTTTCCTCAATCCCCAAGCCTTCGCGCAAATCTTCAACGATCTTATCATCAAGTGTGACTGTAGTACGCATGTGATCTGAATAGCATCAATTGGTGCTGTTTTCAATGCCTATGCTGGTTTGCCCATGAGTGTGGGAAAGAACCCTTCGTGCGCTATGCGGAGGGTGGTGAGGGGGATGGAGGCCACTTGAGCATCTTCACCGTCAGTCCATGAAATAGAGATCCCGCCAGTCAGTCCGATCCAGCTTACAACAACACCTGCTGCCTTTGCCTCAGTTTCCAGTATCTCCCAGCTTTCTCGATCATGCCACGGAAACGTCGCAATATACCGGCCTTGATCTTCGGAAAATGCATCTAGCTTGGTGTTGCCCATTGTAACAACATTGGCACCGATGCGACCCGCAAGCGCCATTTCAGCTAAAGCAACGGCTGCCCCGCCGTCAGAAATATCATGCACAGCACTAACCCTGCCCGAAGCGATTAACCCGGACACAAACTGCCCGGCATTCTGTTCTTTTTTGAGATCGACTTTGGGCGGAACACCAGATTCTTGGCCTGTGATTTCGCGCAACCAGATTGACTGTCCCAATTCGTTCCCTAACTCGCCTTGAGAATCATCCCCGTCCAATGCAGCAAGCGAAATTCCACCAATCACAACAATTGCATGATCCTCCGCCTTAAACCCAATCGTCGCACTCTTGCTCCAATCGTCGAGCAAGCCAATCGCGCCGATTGCGGGCGTTGGCAGGATCGCACTTCCGCCGCCCGTAGCCTTGCTCTCGTTGTAGAGCGACACATTGCCGCTGACGATGGGCATATCGAGCGCAATGCACGCCTCGCTCATTCCCTCCAAACAGCCGACAATCTGCGCCATAATCTCTGGCCGCTGGGGGTTGCCGAAATTGAGGCAGTTGGTAATCGCGAGCGGCTTTGCGCCGACCGCGCACAGGTTGCGATAGGCCTCGGCCACCGCTTGCTTGCCGCCCTCAACTGGATCGGCATAGCAGTAACGCGGGGTGCAATCAGTCGTCATCGCCAAGCCCTTTTGGGTGCCATGAACGCGGACGACCGCCGCATCACCGCCGGGGCGCTGTACCGTGTCGGCCCCGACCATATGGTCATATTGCTCCCAAATCCAGCGACGCGAGGCGATATCCGGCGAGGCCATCAGCTTTAATAGATCAGCGCCAATATCAGTGCTTTCAGGAATATCACCAAGCGGTTTAACCTGCGCCCACGCCTTATATTCGTCCTGGCTCATATAGGGCCGATCATAAAGCGGCGCATCATCGGCAAGCGGCCCGAGCGGAATATCGCAGACCGTCTCGCCGTTCCACTTAAGCACCATATGTCCGGTTTCAGTGACTGTGCCGATCACCGCGAAATCAAGCTCCCATTTCTTGAAAATGCCTTCCGCAAAATCCTCACGCCCCGGCTTCAATACCATGAGCATCCGCTCCTGCGATTCCGAGAGCATCATTTCATATGGTGTCATGCCCGTCTCGCGACAGGGCACTTTGTTCATGTCAAGTTCGATACCAACGCCGCCCTTGCTCGCCATTTCGACGCTTGAGCTAGTCAGGCCGGCAGCGCCCATATCCTGGATCGCGACAATCGCGTCTGATGCCATCAGCTCAAGGCACGCCTCAATCAGCAGTTTCTCAGTAAAGGGATCGCCGACCTGAACAGTCGGGCGCTTTTCCTCGGTGTCATCGCTGAAATCCGCGCTCGCCATTGTCGCGCCGTGGATGCCGTCACGCCCCGTTTTGGAACCAACATAAACGATGGGATTGCCGATGCCTGACGCTGCCGAGTAAAAAATCTTGTCAGTATCAGCGATCCCGACGGTCATCGCGTTGACAAGGATATTGCCGTCATAGGCGGGGTGGAAATTCACCTCACCGCCAACCGTTGGCACGCCAACGCAATTGCCATAGCCGCCGATGCCGCGCACCACGCCGTCAATCAAATGGCGCATTTTGGGATGATCAGGCCGCCCGAAACGCAGCGCATTGAGGTTCGCAATCGGCCGCGCGCCCATCGTGAAGACATCGCGCAGGATGCCGCCAACGCCCGTTGCCGCACCCTGATACGGTTCGATGTAGCTTGGATGATTATGCGATTCCATCTTAAAAATGGCCGCCTGCCCGTCGCCAATATCAACCACACCTGCATTTTCGCCGGGGCCGCAGATCACCTGCGGGCCAGTGGTTGGCAGTTTCTTCAAATGAATTCGCGAGCTTTTGTAGGAGCAATGCTCCGACCACATCACCGAAAATATCCCAAGCTCAGTCAAGTTCGGCTCGCGGCCCATCGCGGCGAGAACGCGCGCATATTCTTCTTCGGAAAAGCCGTGTTCGGCGACGATCTGGGGCGTGATTTCGGACATGCCCGCGCTTTAGCGAGCAAGCTGCGCCGGAAGCAAGCCGCGACTGGCATTACCAATGAAAAACGGCGCTTCAAGGTCTTCGGGGCGGAGGTCAGCCTCAACCGCGCTGCCATTGGCGATCAGTTCGGCGCGCAGCACTCCGGGGAGAAGCCCGCGCGTGAGCGGCGGGGTGAGGAGTGCGCCGGGGCCATGCACAAAGATATTGGTGAAGCTGCCCTCTGTAATGAAGCCATGCGTGTCTACCAATGCCACTTCAAAACTGCCCGCCGCCATCCGCGCCTCGACATAGAAGCTGCGATCAGTTGTCTTGTGACGCAGGCGGAAATCGCTGCTGTCAACGGGCAGGGTGACAAGACGGACTTCAACGAAATCGGCAGGCTTTGGCAGATGTGGCTGTATCTCAATCGCGATCCGCCCACTTGGGCTGAGCATCAGGCGCACCCGGCGCGATTCGGCAATCCGGAAGGTCGCCGCCTGCAGCTCATTACGCGCAGCATGGCGATCAAAAGGGAAGCCAAACATTCGCGCGCTTTCGCCAATCCGCGCGATATGGCGGTCAAGCAACTGGATGCCAACCGCTGGATCGAATCGCATTGTTTCAAACAGATCAAATGTCTTTTCTGATGGCACAAAACCTCCTTTGGCGAGACATTCGCGCCATTCATCACCCGATTCGCTATCGGCGATAACACCCGACCCCAAACCCATCGTTGCGCGATTTTCACCTGCGCGCAAATGGAGCGTGCGAATGGCGACGTTGAATGCCGCGTCCCCGCCCGGATCAATCCGTCCGATTGAACCTGTATAAGCGCCGCGCGGCGCGGCCTCTACCTCGCCGATCACTTCCATCGCGCGAATTTTCGGCGCACCGGTAATTGAACCACAGGGGAAAATTGCGCTGATCACATCAACCCCGTCAACGCCTTCGCGTAAGTTTGCGGTCACGGTGGAAATCATCTGATGGACGGTTGGATAGGTTTCGACATGGAAAAGCTGGGGCACGGCAACGCTGCCCGGCACAGCCACACGAGAGAGATCATTGCGCAGCAGATCAACAATCATCAGATTTTCTGCGCGTTGTTTTGGATCGGATTGCAGCTTTGCCACCGCCTCCGCATCAGACGCTGGATCGCGCCCGCGCACTGCGGTGCCCTTCATCGGTTTGGTGGTGAGCTTGCCGTCCCTCAGCGCAAAGAACAGCTCGGGGGAAAGCGAGAGCAGCATATCCTCACCCGTCCAGACAATGCCACCGTAACCTGCCTTCGCTCGGGTGCGCAAGCCAGCATAGACAGCAAGCGGGTCCCCCATCAGCGGCACATCGCAGGCAAACGTCAGGTTGGCCTGATAAATATCGCCCGCTGCAATGTAATCTTTGACCTTGGCCAGCGCGGTTTCATAGGCAGCGTAATCAATGCGTGGCTGGGGTGTTCCAATCCAGCCGCCTGCCTCTGGTGCCAACACGTCAGCAACGGTATCGGCTGCGATTTCCTGATAGCCTTCAAACACACCAAACCAGAGGAGTGGTGGGGCATCATTGGTAGGGCAACTGACAAGGCGTGCGAGCTTTGGTTCAAGGATATGACCCGCCTGATAGCCAATAAACCCGGCGACATGCGCGTCCCGCGATTTGAGCGTGGCCAACAACGCAGGCACCTCCGCCGGATCGCGCGTCGTGATAATCTTGACCGGATCAGTGTAAAGCCGTGCCGGAGCCGCGCCCTCAGCCCGCGCGTCATCAAGCAGGACGAAGGGCTTTGCGGTTGAAAGGCGCGTCATTCGCCCCGCTTGCGCGCCTGCGGATACGTGCCGAGCAAACGCACGCTTTTTGAATGGAAGTGTAATTCTTCAAGCGCGCGGGCGACCGCAGGGTCTTCAGGATGGCCAACGATATCAGCAAAAAAGGTGGTCGCGGCAAAGCTTGCCCCACGCTGATAGCTTTCAAGCTTGGTCATGTTGATGCCATTAGTCGCAAAGCCGCCCATCGCCTTGTACAGCGCGGCGGGGATATTCTTCACTTCAAAGATAAAGGTCGTCATGACCGCGCCGACATTGGGCGCGGGTACGCCTGAACGCGCGAGAATTACGAAGCGCGTCATATTATCGTCCGAATCCTCAAGCGATTCAGCGAGGATATCAAGGCCGTAAATCGCCGCCGCCCCCGGCGGGGCAATTGCTGCAAGGCCAGGTTCATTGCGGCTCGCGGCTTCAGCAGCGGCGCCAGCAGTATCGGGATAAGCAACAGGCTGAATCCCCCGCGCGCGCAGCCAATGGCGGCACTGGCCAAGCGCTTGCGGGTGGCTCATCGCATCGCGGACATCTGCGAGCGCGCCCTTGCCCATCAAGGCATAACGGATTGGCAGGAAAAATTCGCCAGTGATCGTCAGCCCTGATTCGGGGAGCAGAAAGTGAATATCGGCCACGCGCCCGTGGAGCGAATTTTCAATTGGGATCATCGCACAGCCCGCTTGACCGTGAACCACTGCATCAATCGCATCTTCAAAGCTAAAGCAGGGCAGCGGCAGCGCGCCATTGATCGCCTGAGTAACCGCGATGTGCGAATTAGCCCCCGGCGCGCCTTGAAACGCAACGGCACGCGCCGGATCAGCTTGAGCGGCAAGGCTCATTTCAGCAACAAGCGGGCGGGCGGAGGCGGGATAATTTTCCATAACTGGTGCGCCGCATAACGGCGAAGGCGAAAAGCCGCAACCTATCCTAACCTATGGTATTGCGAAGCGCGCCCGCTCGCATTAAAGCGCCCCCACGATCAAGCGGCAATCAAACCGGGGCCAAGGGATTTCAACGGATGAGCGACAATACGAATACATTTTTCGGCTGGACGCTGTTTGGTGGCATCATTGCCTTGGGTTCAATGATATTGACAGGCGAATATTTTAAGGGTGAAGCGCCGGAAAAGGGCGGTTATGAAGTCGCTGATGCAGCTCCTGCTGGAGAGGGCGGTGGTGCTGAAGCGGCCATACCAACCAATTTTGCCGCTGGCGATGTTGCAAAGGGTGCGGAAACCTTCAAAAAATGCGCGTCATGCCATTCGATTACGCCAGGTGGTGCTAATGGCATTGGCCCCAACCTCCACGCCATAATGGGCAAAAAGCACGGCGCGGTTGGCGGATTCGCATACTCGGCTGGGCTGCTTGCAAAGCCGGGAAATTGGGATTTTGAGGGCATGGATGCTTGGCTAAAAAGCCCCAAAAAATATGTTGAGGGCACTAAAATGAGCTTTGCCGGTCTGTCAAAGCCCGAAGACCGTGCCAATGTAATCGTTTATCTCAATGCGCAGGGTTCAAATTTGCCAGTGCCAGCCGCACCGGCAGAGGGCGCGCCTGCTGCGGCTGAGGCAGGTGCTGCTCCTGCACCAGCCGTTGGTGAAGCTCCGGCAAAAGAAGCGCCTGCCGCCCCAGCCAAGGGCTAAAGGTCTATATTTAATCTGAACCGTTCGCCCTGAGCTTGTCGAAGGGCTGTCCTTCTTCTGCACGCTGGTTGAAGGCAAAAACAGGGCTTCGACAGGCTCAGCCCGAACGGATTTGGTTTAATCTAAACCGTTTCGTAGAATTTCTGGACGATTGCCCAGGCCTCCTGGGCAGTTTCGACGAAATGTATCAGATCAAGATCATGCGCTGAAATCACGCCTTCAGCGACCAGCGCGTCAAAATTGACAACGCTCGTCCAGAAGCTTTTACCGAACAGGATAACGGGAATCGGTTTAATTTTGCCCGTTTGGATAAGCGTCAGCAATTCAAACATTTCGTCAAATGTCCCGAACCCGCCGGGAAACACCGCCACCGCGCGCGCGCGGAGCAGAAAGTGCATCTTACGCAGCGCAAAATAGTGAAACTGGAAGCTAAGCCCCGGCGTCACATATTGGTTGGGGGCTTGTTCATGCGGCAGAACAATGTTGAGGCCGATTGATTCAGCACCAACATCCTGAGCGCCGCGATTGGCGGCCTCCATGATTGATGGGCCACCGCCCGAACAGACGACAAAATGACGCGTGCCATCCCTGTCAGGCGGCACTTGGCTGACGGTCTGCGCAAGCGCACGCGCCTCATCATAATAATGCGATTTGGCTTCAAGGCTTTTGGCAACGTCGGGATTGTCATGGCCCGACATGACGCCGGGAGCCGGGATACGCGCCGAGCCGTACATGACAAAAGTCGATCCGATCTTAGCCTCGTCAAGCAAAAGCTCGGGCTTGAGCAGTTCAAGCTGGAAGCGCACCGGGCGCAAATCTTCGCGCAGCAGGAATTTTTCATCCTGAAACGCAAGCTTATATGCCGGATGTTCGGTTTGCGGGGTGGAGATGGTCTTTTTGGCTTGAGCAGCATCTTCGGCGGCGGGCGCGAAAACGCGCTTTGGCATGTTCTGATTTTTCATTGGATATGCGTTAGCGACAAAAAGGCTTGCCGCCCAGATCGAAATGCAAATGATCGAAGTGCGCCGCGTTATAATCAGGGCTAAGCACTGTTTGGAAGCGTTTGCAGGCATCCCCGCGAATCTGGCGGAGGAATTCGCGCTCATCATCGCTGCCGTTCCAGCCCTGCCGGATAGACACGCGACGCCCATCGGCAAGCACAAACGCGCCAATATCAACCGCATTACCCGTGGCATGTTCTGATCGACCAGTACGGCGCCCGCCAATAATATTGCGGCACGAATAGCCGCCCATGCTTTCGATTTTGACAACACGGCTGCCAAGTACATCACGTGCAACGGGCTGTAGTGTTTCACGCGTCCACAGCGCAATCGCGCGCGCCAGCGGGCAGCGGATTGCGGTTACATTGGTGATCGGCACACCAACACCGAGCAATTGGACATTGCCAATCATGCTGCACCCACTGCCGAGGTTTTGATCGGCAATGGCCGTATAGCGAGCACCAAGCCGATCAAGCTCACCGACGCATTGTTTGATATTTTCATTCACTGCGACGGGCGGCTTGCGCTGCCCTGTATCAGCCGAATGCCCCTTGGGCGTGCCAACGCAGGCTGCCAAAAGCGCAAGCAAGGCAAGGCTCAGGATATGTTTGAACATAATGGCAAACTTGCGCCGATTACAGTTAACAAAATGCTAATTTCGCCCGCTATTGATCACAAGATAGAATCGGACTATCGCAGGTCGATGTTGCGAACGATTCTTAACAATCGCGTATTGATCTGGGCACTTCTCTCGATTCCGGCACTTGCAATGCTTATCGGCTATGCACGCGGGCAGGTGGGCGCGATGAAATTGCTCCACCCGACGGGGGAGTTTTCGGCGCGGTTGATGATCTTCGCAATGATGCTTAGCCCGCTCGTCGCGTTGCTCGGGCCAAAGCCCTGGCTTGGCTGGCTCGTCAAGCGCAGACGCTATTTTGGGCTTGCGGCCTTTGGCTATGCGCTGCTCCATCTGGTTTTTTATGTGATTGATATGGAGACGCTGGCCGATATGCTCGCCGAAATCGGCGCGCTTGGCATCTGGACGGGCTGGCTCGCGATGCTGTTGTTTGTGCCGCTTGCGCTCACTAGCAATAATGCTGCGATGCGCACGCTCAAGGCGGGATGGAAAAAACTTCAGCGGCTGGTCTATCCGACTGCGATCCTCGTGCTGATCCATTGGATTTTCGTTCACAATAATCTTGGGCCAGCACTCGTTCATTTTATTCCGCTCACACTGTTGATTGCTGTGCGCTCTTTTCGTTCACCAACCCCACTCGATAAAGGAGTTTGATTATGCGTTTTCTTATTTCAGCCGCGATGCTTGCGACCGCAGCGCTGGCCGCACCCGCATCGGCAACGGGCGTCATCAAATGCAATGCTGGGCCAGAATCAGGCTGGAAATCAAGCGATGCGCTCAAGGCCAAGCTCACCAAAGAGGGCTGGAAAGTTCGCCTCGTCAAGCCTGACGGCGGCTGTTACGAAGTGTATGGCACCACCCCCAAGGCGGAGCGGGTTGAGGCTTATTTCCACCCCGTAACGCTTGAAAAGCTCTATGTCGCACGTCGCGGCCAAGTTCTTTTCCGCGCCAAAGGCTATTGATCAGTCATTGACTTTGCCGGAGCCGTCTCTAATGGCGGCTCCGGGCCACGCGGCCCCAACGCCGCGCTGCTCTCTGCAAGGAGACGCTTACATGACTAGTATGTTACCGACTCGCAAACCCGCGCGTCCGTTTTTTTCCTCTGGCCCCTGCGCAAAGCCGCCGGGCTGGGAAGCCTCAAAATTAGCAACAGAATGCTTGGGACGGTCACACCGTTCGAAGATCGGTAAGACGCGACTGCAACGCGCGATTGATTTGATTCGTGACGTGCTTCAGGTGCCCGACACCCACCGGATCGGCATTGTGCCGGGTTCGGACACAGGCGCCTATGAAATGGCGATGTGGACGATGATGGGCGCACGGCCCGTCACGATGATGGCGTGGGAAAGCTTCGGCGAAGGCTGGGTCACCGACGCGGTCAAGCAATTGAAACTCGATGCAACGGTGGTCAATGCGCCCTACGGCGAAATTCCTGACCTGAGCGCGGTTGATTTCGCGCATGATGTCGCCTTCACATGGAATGGCACAACGTCTGGCGCACGCGTGCCGAACGGTGATTGGATCAGCGACGCGCGCGAAGGCCTGACCTTCAACGACGCGACGTCGGCGGTGTTCGCCTATGACATGCCGTGGAACAAGCTCGATGTCACCACCTTCTCATGGCAAAAAGTGCTCGGCGGTGAAGGCGCACACGGGGTGATTATCCTCGGCCCGCGCGCAGTTGAACGGCTGGAGACTTACACGCCCGCTTGGCCACTGCCCAAGATTTTCCGCCTCGTGTCGAAGGGCAAACTTGCCGAGGGCGTGTTCAAGGGCGAAACGATCAATACACCCTCAATGCTCGCCGTCGAGGACGTCATCTTCGCGCTTGAATGGGCAAAATCGGTCGGCGGGCTTGACGGGCTGATGGCACGGTCAAATGCCAATGCCGCAGCGCTTGGCAAAATCGTTGAAGAGCGTTCGTGGCTTGGCCATCTCGCAAAGGATGCGTCTACGCGCTCCACCACGTCGGTCTGTTTGACTGTCGAGGGTGCCGATGAGGCGTTCATCAAGAAATTCGCTGGCCTGCTTGAAGCACAAGACGCGGCTTATGATATCGCCGGATACCGCGATGCCCCGCCGGGCCTGCGCATCTGGTGCGGCGCGACGGTGGATACAGCCGATATCGAAGCGCTCGGCCTCTGGCTCGATTGGGCTTGGGCGGAAATGCACCAGTAAATATGAACCGTTCGGGCTGAGCTTGTCGAAGCCCTGCCCTTTCTTGCGCGCAACATTGCAAAGAAGAAAGACAGCCCTTCGACAAGCTCAGGGCGAACGGAGATTTTGAGACCTCTCAATCAGGATAAAGACAATGACCAAACCACGCGTACTTATTTCCGACAGCATGGACCCCAACGCCGCCAAAATCTTCACTGAGCGCGGCTGCGATGTTGACGTAATCACAGGCAAAACGCCTGAAGAACTCGCCGCGATGATCGGCGATTATGATGGGCTTGCGATCCGCAGCTCAACCAAAGTCACCAAGGCGATCCTTGACGCCGCAACCAATCTCAAGGTGATTGGCCGCGCGGGCATCGGGGTTGATAATGTCGATATCCCCGCAGCATCTGCCAAGGGCGTTGTCGTGATGAACACGCCGTTCGGCAATTCGATCACGACGGCTGAACATGCCATCGCGCTGATGTTTGCGCTTGCCCGGCAACTGCCCGAGGCCGATCTTTCGACCCAAGCCGGCAAGTGGGAAAAGAACCGCTTCATGGGGGTTGAGGTCACTGGCAAAACGCTTGGCCTGATCGGCGCTGGCAATATCGGCGCAATCGTCGCCAGCCGCGCGCTTGGCCTGAGGATGAAGGTTGTTGCCTATGACCCGTTCCTCACGCCCGAACGCGCGATTGAAATGGGCGTTGAAAAGGCTGACCTTGATACGCTGCTCGCCAAGGCCGATTTCATCACACTGCACACCCCACTTACTGATCAGACGCGGGGCATATTGTCTGCTGAAAACCTCGCCAAAACTAAGCCCGGCGTGCGCATTATCAACTGCGCGCGCGGCGGCCTGATTGATGAGGCGGCGCTCAAGGCTGGGCTTGATAGCGGCCACATCGGCGGCGCAGCACTTGACGTGTTTCAGACCGAACCCGCCAAGGAATCGCCATTATTTGGTACGCCAAACTTCATCTGCACTCCCCACCTCGGCGCATCAACCAATGAGGCGCAGGTCAATGTAGCACTTCAGGTTGCCGAACAAATGGCCGATTATCTGGTTAATGGCGGCGTGACCAACGCGCTCAACATGCCCTCGCTTTCGGCCGAAGAAGCGCCCAAGCTGCGCCCTTATATGAAGCTTGCCGAACGGCTTGGCTCAATGATTGGCCAGCTCGCGCATGATAACCTGACCAAGATCGCGATTGAGGTTGAGGGTGCCGCAGCCCAGCTTAATATTAAGCCGATTAGCGGCGCGGTACTCTGCGGCCTGATGCGGCGCTATTCGGATACCGTCAACATGGTTAATGCGCCGTTTATGGCGAAAGAGCGCGGGCTTGACGTTCGCGAAGTCCGCCATGACCGTGAGGGTGATTATAACACGCTGATCCGCGTCACCGTGGCAACTGAGGCGGGTGATCGTTCGGTCGCGGGCACGCTGTTCGGCAATGGCGAACCGCGCTTGGTTGAAGTGTTCGGCATCAAGGTTGAGGCCGACCTTGACGGCAATATGCTCTATATCGTCAACGAAGATGCGCCCGGTTTCATTGGCCGCGTCGGCACTTTGCTGGGCGAGAATAAGCTCAACATCGGCACCTTCCATCTTGGCCGCCGTGCCGCAGGGGGCGAAGCCGTCCTGCTGCTCTCAATGGATGATGCGATTCCTGAGCCAGTGCTGTGGCAGGCGTGCAAGCTGCCCGGCGTGAAAACAGTGAAGGCGCTGCGGTTCTGAATCTAAGTTCCCTCTCCCCTCTAGGGAGAGGGGACACGCGCCAATGCCCAAAAAAAATGAAATTCAACTTGGCCATGCCAAGGCAATGCGCACCAATCAAACTGACCCGGAACAGCGCCTATGGCATCACCTGCGCGGCAAACGGCTGAACGGGACAAAGTTTACGCGACAGGTTCTGATCGGGCCATATATCGTTGACTTTGCAGCGCGTTTGCAAGGATTGGTGATCG
>JAYUIX010000047.1:0-38006 GCA_043765635.1 Sphingomonadales bacterium | reverse complement strand
CCGGCTGGCCGGGCATGTTGCTGATGAGGGGTTTTGGGCCGATGCCGCACATCATCTGGACGGTCTTGATCTCGCGGTGATCAACGCAGGTGTTTCCGGCAGCGGCGCGATTGACACACTTGATATGAGCGAGTGGCGGCGGGTGATGTCAACCAACCTTGATGGCGCGTTCCTCACGCTGCGCGCTGCAATCCGCGCGATGAAGGCGCATGGCCGGGGCGGCGCGATTGTCATTGTCGCCTCAGCCTCTGGCATCAAGGCCGAGGCAGGGATCGCAGCCTACGGCGCTTCAAAGGCGGGCGTCCTCCACCTCATGAAAATCGCCGCGAAGGAATGCGCGCCCCACGGCATCCGGATCAACGCAATTGCGCCCGCAGGCGTCACAACCCCGATCTGGCGCAACGAAGCGTTCTTCAACGATCTCGCGCGCGATAGCGGCGGCGAGGCAGCGGCGTTTGAGCAAATTGCCAAAGCTGGAACCCCGCTAGGCCGCTTTGCGAGTGCCGAGGAAATTGCCGAACAAATCGCCTTCCTGCTCTCGGATGCCGCCGCGACGATCACCGGGGCAACACTCACCAGTGATGGTGGCTATCTTCTCTGATCATTGTCGAACAGCCCGGCAAGCTGCTCAACCATCGTGCCGCCAAGCTGTTCGGCATCCATGATCGTTACCGCCTTGGCATAATAACGCGTGACATCATGGCCGATCCCGATCGCACACAGCTCAACTGGTGAGCGGGTTTCGATCCAGTTGATCATCTGGCGCAAATGGCGCTCCAGATAGGCACCGTGATTGACTGACAGCGTTGAATCGTCAACCGGCGCGCCGTCGGAGATGACCATCAGGATTTTGCGTTCCTCGGGCCGCGCGATGAGGCGGCCATGTGCCCATTTCAAAGCCTCACCGTCAATATTCTCTTTGAGCAGCCCCTCGCGCATCATCAGGCCAAGCGATTTGCGCGCCCGCCGCCACGGTTCGTCGGCCTTCTTGTAAATGATATGCCGCAAATCATTCAAACGTCCCGGAGCCGCAGGGCGCCCCGCCGCAAGCCAGCTTTCACGCGCCTGCCCGCCCTTCCATGCGCGCGTTGTAAAGCCCAAAATCTCAGTCTTCACGCCGCAGCGCTCAAGCGTGCGCGCCATGATATCGGCGCTGATCGCGGCAATCGAGATTGGCCGCCCGCGCATTGATCCCGAATTGTCGATCAGCAGCGTGACGACAGTATCGCGGAACTGGGTATCGCGCTCAATCTTGTAAGACAGTGACAGCCCCGGCGAAACGACGATCCGCGCCAGCCGCGCCGCATCAAGAATGCCTTCCTCCTGATCAAAATCCCAACTGCGGTTCTGCTGCGCCATCAAGCGGCGTTGCAGGCGGTTGGCAAGCTTGGTCACAGCCCCCTGCAAATGGAGCAATTGCTGATCCAGATAGGCGCGCAGCCGGGTCAGCTCATCCTCGTCACAAAGCTCGGTCGCGGCGATTTCCTCGTCAAATGCCTCGCTCCAGCTTTTATAATCAAATTGCGGCGGCAAATCAGCCAGCGGTCGATTGGGCCGCACGGGCATCATCCCGTCCTGGCCGTCATCGCTTGGTTCGCCGTCCGATTCCATTTCGGTCTCGGCTTCCATCTCCTGCGTTTCGCCGTCTTCGGCCTCGCCGTCGGAAGGCTCGGCACGCGCTTCCATCTGCGCATCCGAATCGCCGCCATCATCATTGTCAGTATCTTGGTCTTCGCTGTCGCTCTCGTCCTCATCGTCTTCGCTATTGTCTTGGTCAGTCGGATCAAGTTCCTCGCTCGCCTCGATCAGTTCCAGATCAACGAGCAATTTCTGCGCGAGCATCGCAAACGCCGCCTGATCATCAAGCGCGAGGCCAAGCGCATCAATATCATCGCCGCCCTTCTCCTCGATCCAGCCGCGCACCATATCAAGTCCGCCGCGCGCAGATATCGGTGGCGCATCACCCGTCAAACGCTCTCGCACGAGCAGGCCGATAGCACTTGATAGCGGCACTTCGTCGGCCGCCTGCGCGCGCGTGATCGGGTCAGATCGCATCCGCATTTCGGTCGCAAAGCTCAGGTTCGCGCGCACCCCCGCCATCGCGCGCGCACCCAGCGCCTCAACCCGCGCGCTTTCGACTGCGTCAAAGACAGCACCCGCAACCGGATCAGCCGGACGGTGAACGCTGTGAACCGCTGCATTATGATGCCGCAACCGCAGCGCCATTGCGTCAGCAAAGCCGCGCGCTTCGGATACTTGCTCAAGCGAAAGCGAGCGCCCCGGCATGGGAACACGGAAATTCTTCCCCACCTGGCTCGGCGCGTCGGCAGTAAAGGCCAGCTCAACCTCAGGCTCATGCGCCAGCGCGCGCGCGGTGCCAGTCAACACCGATTTGAACGCATCAAGAGGAGATTGGTCAGCCATGTTCGGCTTTGAGCCTTAACGGCGAATGCGGGGGAGGGGAAGGGCGGGGATGTACCCCCCCACCTATCGCGGATTAGCGATAGGTTTGGAGGTAATTATTGATCTTTACCTGCTTTTTGCTGTCCCAATTGCCGTTGATGCGCTCGGGCTTATCATAGCTGATTTCAAACCGATATTTGCCGTCGCGGTCAATTTCGAGGCCGAAACTGCCAATCTTGTCTCCGGCATTGTCGAGCCGTTCGCGGTATAGGGCGATTGCCGCCTGCCGTGTTGCATCGCTTAGCTTAATGTCGGCGGCGGTCAGATTATTGTCGCCTTTGCGCACAACTGCGAAGCTCATAGTATCAAGTTGATACCCCGTCTCTTGTTCCCCTATTTCGACATCGGCAACAATGCGTTCCCAATCGTCATACGGGTAATCTGCAACCACTGCTGCTGCGACACTTTGTTGAGCAATAATCATATCCATAGCGCTTCACTCACTTGTTAATATCCGAAAAGATAGCTCAAACTTGGCACCTTGTAAAACGGGCTACGCGAAAAGCACGGCCTACAAGACGTTTCGGGCAATCATTAAGGTAGTTTTGGATCTTTGTTGACGAATGACCGAGTCATCCAAGGGTTCCACTCTCCATTACCTTTATATGTTCTGTATCGTGCAACAAATTCTGTTGGACGATTATCATTAAGATTTGGGTCATATTTAATATCAATATCTAATTCTACTCTTGCACCAGGCTTAGAAGCTAAAGTTTTCAGACTTGCTTCAAATTCGCCATAAGAGCCTATACCTTTGGCATTTCCGTTTAATACACCATTCCCAGAAACGACATTAAGTCGATTAGTTTCTCCATTAAATTGGTCACCAATCAAATGGAATCCGACATCCCCTTCCTCTCCTTCTTTACCAATTTTTGCTTGCAAATTATTGTTACGGCCTGCGGGTTCGATTTTTATTTCGCCACTGGCCGATTTAACTCGACCTAGCTCATCTGTCTCATAGGTGTAATTGCCAAATTTATATGTCGCATTTGATTCAGCCGTGTTAGCGGCTTCATTGAATAATTTCGCATCATTTGCACCGAATTCATAAAGATTAATTTTATCGACGGTCTGCGTAAACTCGCTGAGTCTACCATTGGAGTTTATTATGACGCTTTTTTCCTGACCGAGCGCCTTTAACAAAGCTTGATCTGCCTCAGAAGCAGTTCTGCTGGCTAAATTAGTGCCTGGCTGTGAATGTGCGACTAATTTCCAATCGCCCTTTACAGCAGAGTCAATGAATCCCTGCGAAAAATTAATCCCGCTAGCATCTCCGCGCAATACGATACGCTCATTTGTTCCTGATTTCTCAAATATCGCGAATTCATCCCCTGTCCGCGCAGTCGCTTTTCCAATATCTTGGACTGTCACATCAGGATAACGCCTACCTTTTCCGTGTACAGCCAGTTCATCAACAAGCCTTTGTTGCGGGGATGTAAGTTCTACACTTGGGTTGGTAATGCTTCCTCGGCCAGGATTTCTATTTGGTGTTTCAAGGCGATGAGCCTTTTCTATTGTCTTGGTTAGTTCAATTTCAGCTTGATTTACCTTGGCAATAGTATCCCTTGATGCTTGAGTGTCGGGTAAATTGCCCTCCTCAAATGTTTGGAATAACTCCAATTTTTCCTGTGCTGCTTCTAAATCTTCAAGGCTTGCTAAGCTAAGCTCCTCGCTAGCGCCTGCCAATTTTGCCGCTTCGAATATCTCAGTCGCATAGGTTGAAATTTCAGACAATTTTGTAGTCGAATATGCTACACCCGCTTCAATCGCTATTTTCGCCACACCAGCGGAGGCTTCCGCAACCTTAGCAACGTCGGTAGCGGCAACGGCGGTCGCTGCAATTTCGAATACAGCACGGGAAATTGTTTTGCCCCACCAAAACGCCTCTGCTTCGGGCCCTTCTGCTTTAGCAGCGGCATGAGCGTCCTTCAGTTTCTCCCAGTTCGTCGAGAGGAATTCCCCAACATCTTCCTTTAATTTGCTGGGGTCTTTTGCCCGCGTGGTGACATAGGCACCGATATTATCGGCAAGTTGCTCGGCGTGATTGACCGCCTCACCTACACGATTAAGCGATGGCGCGGTTTCTAGATAGGTATTAAGCCAAGCCGGCAAACGGTCAGATTGCCCACGTAATAGATCGTAAAGGAAGCCTTTTACTGATAAATCTTCTCTAAAAGACTCAACATTAGCAGCTAGATGGACAAGACTCTTGGCAAGGCTGAGGCCACCTTCGAAAACTCCTTCGGTCGCCCCTAACCCAAATTGTTCAGCTATTATAACGCGTTTATCCAGATTATCTTCCAAGAAAGTTTGAAGAGGCTGGAATTTTATTGATACGAAACCTTCAGTTTCATTTTGTATATTATCAAATGTTTTATCTATTGTATTGCTAAGTAAGCCATTTAAATCTTCAGGCTCCGCCTCGCTATGCAGTTCACGGTGTGCTTGGGCGGTGTCAATAGTGTTGCTGATTTTTTCCTGAAAATCTTCAATTATATCATTGATACGATCAAGTGGGCCACCGGGGGATGGATCACCTGCACCGCTGCCGCTGTTGGGCGGTGGTGACGTTGGCACTTCACCCGCACCGCTGCCACTGTTGGGCGGTGGAGGAGGAGGTGGCGGAGGCGGAGGCGGTGGCGGAGCCACGGGCGGTGGAGGAGGAGGCGGTGGCGGAGGCGGCGGAGCAATCGGCCCTAATGTCGGGAAAGGATCACCCGGATTCCAAGCAATCGTTGTGCCGTCTGGCCGGACGATATTAAGAACCTCTCCTAACACGCCACTGATGACGCTGCCATCGAACAGCCTGATATTAAGGGCCTCTCCCAATACACCATGAAAGGGGGTGCCGTCGGGGAGAACGAAATCGAGAACATCCCCAAGAACTCCATTTGTAAAGAAATCTACTACGTCATTGAATACACCTGCAACTAAGTCGATGACTGGATCGATGATTTTATCTTTGATCGGATCAATGATTTTATTTTTGAAACGGTCGCCGAACCTTTGTGAGACAATGCCGTTGTTGAAGGAGCCGCCGCTGAGGATAGGATTATCGCGATCCTGCGTAAGCGTCATACGCGCTAACTCGCCTTGTTGTACTGGCGTCAACGTTTTTTGGACGATCTGCGTGCTGACTGTGGACAATTTTGATATATCGATTTTGCGCGCAAGTTCACCACGCTGCACAGGCGTCAATAATCTTTCGGCCATGCGGGCCTGCTGTAGACTGACATCGGACAGTTTCGTTTTGAGCTTGTTGTAATCAATCTGGCCAAATCTGTCGCGACTGCTGCGCACCAAGTCATTGGCATTCGCATCTGCATCAAGCAGTCGGCTGCGCACGGGGGTGATGTTGGTGGTGCTTTTCAGCGTGGTGGTCAAATTGCTCATACCCAGCTCCTATTGCTCAATCAGGTTGCGACTCTGTATATTATGACATCTTGAATGCTATTATCTTATGTCAGTCATGATCTCACATTGTGCATGCCATCGCACTCATCGATTCGATTAGGTGCAGCTTCGTTTCGTCTTGTTTTTCAAACGGTTAGGCTAACTCATCTAATCGATTTGATGAGTTGGCAATGCGACTCGATGAGGCTGCCATGCGCTTGGGAGTGGTCATCGCCATCTAATCGTTTCGATTAGAGACAGGCTGTTTTGCCCGCGCTAGGCTTCCACTTATTCCACTCCTTTTGCGGGGGCGATTCGCGTTGTCGGTTCAGTCTTATCAGTCGTTGCTCAGGGCGCAGATTAGTGACGCGATCAATGTGCGTGTCGGCTTTGGCGCGGACAATCTGGCGGATCAGATTTTGAGCCGCAATGCGTCGCGGCTTGGCTTTGATATTGCTGGGCTTGCAGCTGATCTTGGCAATGTGAATTTGCAAAACCCTGATCTGGGTGCGCAGCTTGGCTCGCTCATTCAAACCCAACTGACGCCAGTGGAAATGGGGCAGTTGCTAAGCGGGCGGTACGGCGGGGGGGATAAGTCTCCGCTACAAGCGCCAACGCTTTATGATCTGAACAGCGTCAGCACGGTGTCTAAACCAGCGAGTGCCAAGGCCGATGCCGCGCCGCCGACGACCAAGGCTTCGGACATTGCAACGGCGACTTCGCCCAGCACTGCGCCAGCGCGCGTAGAATTCGCGCCCGAGGTTCAGAAGCTGTTTGAAACGCTGCGCTATCGTAGCTTCCCCAGCGGCAAGAGCAAGGAGCAGGGCGGCACGATTGTTGCCGATAGCAAAGGCAAGCTCAGCATCCAGAATATCGGCGGCGAGGGCAGCACTTCGGGCAGTTTTGCGCCTAAGCTGACGCTCAAAGACCCGTCCAAATTTGGCGTGAAGGGTATTTTTCACACCCATCCCTATGATAAGTCCGAAGGGTCTTACACGGGTGTGTCGCTGAGCGGGGGCGACGCGGCCTATCTGATCAATTCGGGGCAGAATATCATCGTCGCACAGAGCGGGCCGAAGCAATTTGCCTATGTCCGCACTGATAAGACGCCGACTTCGGTTGACGCCGTCAAGCTCAATGCCGATCAGAATGCGCGGATTGCTGAACTGACCGACAAGGGCTACACTTTCCCTCAGGCAAGCCGGACAGCGGCTGCGGAAACCGCCAAGGCTTACGGTCTGGCCTATTATGAGGGTAGTGGTGGATCGCTTGTGCGCAAATAGGCTGGCTTTCGCGGCAACGCTGATTGCGTTTGCGCTTCCGGCGTCAGCGATGCCCGGCGGACACCATCACGGACACCATCACGGACAAGGTGCGAAAAATCCGATGAAAGCCAAATATGATGCCATCCGCCGCACGCTAGCCGAGGCCAACCGCGCGCAATCGGCCAATGAACTTGAGCAGGCGAGCGCGTTTCTTGAGAAGGCGATTGCCAATCTCGGCAGCGATTATCTCAGCCCCAAAGTGATTGATGACACGGGGATGAAGCTTACGCTTGCGGGTGCCGAGGCACGCAGTGGCAAGCTTGCAGTGGCGGTGACGCTCAAAAAACGCGTGCTTGAGGCGCGGTTGGAAATGTACCGCAAGCTACATTTGGGGGGCTAAAGCCTTTTCGAGTGAGGTGGAACCACCGAACGGCTCGGAAAAGGCGCAAAATAAGGAATCTAAGGCGCCAGCACAGTGTCCACCTCTTCCACATCAGTCGCGGGGTAGTCGAGCGTATAATGCAGTCCCCGGCTCTCACGGCGCGACAGTGCGGAGCGGACGATGAGGTCAGCCACCTCGACCAGATTGCGCAGCTCGATCAGGTCAGGCGTCACTCGGAAATGGCTGTAATAATCCTCGACCTCGCGGCGGAGCAGATCAATTCTGTGCTTGGCGCGTTCAAGCCGTTTAGTGGTGCGGACAATGCCAACGAAATTCCACATGAACTGGCGGATTTCGCGCCAGCACTGTGCGATCACCACTTCCTCGTCGCTATCAGTCACGCGGCTTTCATCCCACGCTTGGATGACGGGAGGGGCGGGGAGCCGATCCCAACTGGCGACAATATCACGCGCGCAGGCATCACCAAAAACAAGGCATTCGAGCAAGCTGTTTGAGGCCAGCCGATTCGCGCCGTGAAGGCCTGATTGCGTCACTTCGCCCGCTGCATACAGCCCCGGCGCGTCAGTGCGCCCGTCAAGATCAACAATCACGCCGCCGCAGGTATAATGCTGGGCGGGGACAACCGGGATCGGCTGCTTGGTAATATCAATGCCAAGTCCAAGCAGCTTTTCATAGATGTTTGGGAAATGCTCGCGGACGAATTCGGGTGGTTTATGGCTGATATCAAGGTGGACATAATCAAGCCCAAGCCGCTTAATCTCATGGTCAATCGCGCGCGCGACGATATCGCGCGGGGCCAGCTCCTCACGCTCATCAAAGCGCGGCATGAAGCGTTCGCCTGTGGTGGGCAGCTTCAAATGCCCGCCCTCGCCGCGCACAGCCTCAGTAATCAGGAAATTCTTGACCTCAAGATTATACAGGCAGGTTGGGTGGAATTGCATGAACTCCATATTCGATACGCGGCACCCGGCGCGCCATGCCATGGCGATGCCGTCGCCTGTTGCCCCTCTAGGGGCGGTTGAATAAAGATAAGTCCGGCCTGCGCCGCCCGTAGCCAAAATGGTTGCGCGCGCCGCGAAAGTTTCGACATTTCCAGTTGCGCGATTAAGCGCATAGACGCCGTGTATCCGTCCGCTGGTTGAGAAACGCTGCTGATGCTTGCCGAGGATCAGATCAATCGCGACCATATCAGGGATCAGGCTGATATTCGGATTGGCATGTGCGGCGGTCTCAAGTGCCTGCTGCACTGCCCAGCCAGTGGCATCATTGACATGAACAATCCTCCGGTGGCTATGCCCGCCTTCGCGCGTCAGGTGCCAGCCTTTTGCTTCGTCTCCCGGATTGAAGGGAACGCCGAGTGCAGCCAAACGTTCGATTGCCTCCGGCGCATTTTCAATAACAAACTCGACAGCTTCGCGGTTATTGAGGCCACCTCCGGCCACCATTGTATCGCGAATATGATCCTCAAACGTGTCGCCGGGTTCAAGCACAGCCGCAATCCCGCCCTGCGCCCATGCCGTTGCGCCGTCGCTCAGCTTTCCCTTGGCGAGTACGCCCACCGTTCGCCCTTGCGCCGCAAGCTGAAGCGCCGCCGTCAGCCCTGCCGCACCCGAACCGATAATGAGGACGTCATACTCAGCCATTGGCGGCACGCGTTAGATTAAGGAATACATGCTCAAGGTCAGCCTCGCGCGTTGATACGTCAGCAATGCCGAAACCCGCCGCCTGCACAGCGCCGAGGACATCGCCTGCATTGGCGACGGCTTTCGAATAAGTAATCGTCAGGACGCGCCCAGCCTTAACCTCGATTTTTTGGAACATTGGTGAATCGGGTATAGTCACCACGTCGCGATCAACGGTGACTTCAACGACCTTCTCCTGCGCCATGCCAAGCAACTCGCGCGTTGGCTTGTTAGCGATCAGCGTACCCTGGTTGATAATCGCGATCCGGTCACAAAGCTCCTCAGCCTCTTCGAGATAATGGGTGGTGAGGACAATGGTAACACCCTGTGCGTTAAGTTCGCGGACATAGGCCCAAAGCTGCTGGCGAAGCTCAACGTCAACGCCAGCGGTTGGCTCATCAAGCACAAGGATCGGCGGCGAATGCACCATTGCCTTGGCCACGAGCAAACGCCGCTTCATGCCTCCCGAAAGCGTACGTGCATATGCTGCGGCCTTATCTTCAAGACGTACTGCACGGAGCAGTTCCATTGACCGGCGTTTGGACTTTGGAACGCCGTAAAGTCCGGCCTGAAGCTCAAGCGTTTCAAACGGCGTAAAGAAAGGATCGAACAGGATTTCCTGCGGAACGATACCAATGCTTGCTTTGGCATTGCGTGGATGCTCGTCGATGTCGAAACCCCAGATATTGACGTGGCCGCCGGTTTTTTTGACCATGCCAGCCAATATGTTGATCAGCGTCGATTTGCCTGCACCATTGGGGCCAAGCAGCCCGAAAATTTCACCGCGCGGTACATCAAAGCTGACGCCGCCAAGCGCTTGCTTGCCTCCAGCATAGGTTTTCTGAAGTGCGTCGATACGGATTGCAGCATTGGTCATCAGGTGTCTGTAACGTGGCAATCGCTTGCTGGCAAAGCCGCTATGCGCCATAATGCGATATTAACCATGCCGATTTACTTGGCTTTATTACCCGCTTCTTTAATTGGATGGGATGGGGTCGCAAATACCAATGTTATTGCTGCACAAGGCAGCCGCGTCAGTGATCGGGCTGCTTATTGTCGCTGGCTGGATCACTGCCGCGCAGGCCAAAACCAGTTCGGGTTTGGCAAAAACGGTTGTCGTCAGCCGTCTTTCCTTCATCAATGCCGAAGAGCTTGAGTTTGGATCGCTCCTGGCAGGTACAACCGCAGGCACGGTGACAGTCAGCCCTAACGGTATTCGCACCAAAACTGGTGGGGTCACACTTGTTGGCGGCGTGGTGCAGCCTGCGCGCTTTGCCGGACAAGGCAGCCTTAACCAGACGATATTGATCTCGCTCACTGCTTCGCCCTCAACGGTTCAGCGCGTTGGCGGTACCGAGACAATGACACTTGATCAGGTAACGATTGGTAGCACGCCAACTGCGATTCTAACCACAAGTCCGCAGTCATTCCGGATCGGCTCGCCAACCGGGGTTTTCAATTTTCCGATTGGCGCGCGGCTTAATGTAAATGCTAATCAAGTTCCGGGAGATTATGCCGGAACTTTTACCGTAACGCTCAACTATCAGTGAACCTGCTTCCCATCGGAGTAGAAAATGCGCTATGATACTTTGATGATAGATCAGCCTGAAACCGTCACTGTCAAAACGCGTCGAGTTGCTTGTGACGGGGCGAGCGATATTCCGGGAGGGGCGGCACTTGGTCATCCGCGTATCTGGCTCGAAATTGATGAACGCGGCTATGTCGATTGCGGCTATTGTGATCGGCGCTTTGTGCTCTCAGGTGCTGGCTGATTTTCGTGCGCTTGCCGTAACACATTGGCAAGCAGCTCAAATTCCTTGATACGAGGACTTCCCTTGCGCCATGCAAGCGTAATCGACCTACTTGGATAATCAGCTTCAAGCGGGCGCGCTTCTACGCTTGTTCCGTTCAAAATGCCTGCTATAATCGCCATCTCGGGGAGCAACGTTACGCCAAGATCGTTATCAACCATCTGAACAAGTGTATGTAGTGATGTGCCAAGCATGGCCGCTTCGGCGCGAAGTTCTGGTCGATTACATGCTGATAGGGCATGATCTTTAAGGCAGTGTCCATCTTCAAGCAACAGCAGCCGGCCCTCATCAATCACGGCTGCGGTAACCGTCGCTGGATGAACCTCACCACTAGGATATGCTAGAAACAAGCGGTCATCGAAAAGAACATCGGTTTCAATGTCGCCGCAAGCATAAGGCAGTGCCAACAATACGCAGTCTGCGCGCCCGCGCACTAACGATTCGCAGGCAGCCGCGCTAGTTTCCTCGCGCAGGTAAAGTTTAAGATTAGGCCAGTCTTTACGGAGGCTGGGCAGGATTTGGGGAAGAAGAAATGGCGCAATTGTAGGGATTACACTCATCCGAAGTTCACCAGAAAGCGGCTGGCCTGCCGCGCGCACCATATCGCCAAGTTCCTCGGCCTCGCGCACCACGCGGCGTGCTTTCTCAACAATTCGTTCACCAAGTGCTGTAAAACGCACAACCCGGCGGCTGCGTTCAACCAATGTTACGCCAATGAGCGATTCGAGCTCACGCAGGCCTGCTGACAGCGTTGATTGAGTAACATAACAGGCAGTCGCTGCCTTGCCGAAATGGCCATGCTGCTGAAGTGCCACCAGATATTGCAATTGCTTTATAGTGGGCAAATAATTGCTCATTGATCGCTCCAGTCGATTACCGGATTAATATTAAATGAATAGATCGATTATGCAAGCGCCTTGTAAAGGCTAAATAGGCTGGTGATGGTCAGTACCACTCCAACCATTAGCATTAGCCGCTGTGGCGGAATACGCTTGGCAAGAACCGCTCCAAGTGGCGCTGCCAGTAATCCCCCTATAAGCAGGCCTAACGTTGCTGCGGTGAAGGCTTCAAACCCGATTTGCGTGATGAACGTGATCGAAACTGCCGTTGTCAGAAAAAACTCAGTGGTATTGACTGTGCCAACCGTCATGCGCGGTGATGATCCTTGAATTAGTAGGTTTGACGTAACCACTGGGCCCCATCCGCCGCCGCCTGCGGCATCAAGAAAGCCGCCAATAAACCCAAGCGGCGCAATTACCTTTGGCTGGCGGTGTTCATGCGTGTAACCCCAAGCTCGGTACAGCAAATAAAAGCCAATCCCTGATAAATAGACCATAACAAATGGCTTCGCGACGGCTGCATCAATGTTTGTAAGGACATAAGCCCCAATCACCCCGCCTATTACCCCCGGGATAGCAAGACGTGAGAAAAGTTTCCAATCCACATTCTTGTGCAAAACATGGCTGATACCGGAAGCGGCTGTGGTAAACATTTCAACGATGTGCACGCGTGCTGAGGCTTGCGCTGGGGCCATGCCCATAACGCTGACCAGCAAAGTATTTGTGATAACTCCGAACGCCATGCCAATTGCACCGTCGATGAGTTGCGCTCCAAAGCCGATGGCGATGAAGGGGAGGATTGCGGAGAAGTCAAACCCAAAAAATTCCATCGCCATCCTCAATTTATAATCTACTAGAAAAGTAGACTATAGGAGTTTTGTTCGCAATCCGTCTGGCCATCACTGAGCTTAGAATCACGTTCGTTCATCGCAGGTCTAGAATCCTTCTTGGCAAACGCCTAGATAGAGATGCTTGGGGCTTAAGAAGGTGAAGCCATGTTTGATTCGCTCATTGCCTATCTCGATTCAATCAAAGTGCGCGATCCAGCACCGCGATCGCGCTGGGAAATCCTTCTGTATCCGGGGGTTTTGGCACTTGGATTGCACAGAGTTGCACATTGGCTGTTCGCAGCTGAGCTTTATTTTCTTGCGCGTCTGATTAATCATACGTCGCGCTTTTTTACCGCGATTGACATTCATCCTGGCGCGCGAATCGGGCAAAATTTTTTTATTGATCATGGATTTGTCGTAATTGGTGAAACCACAGATATTGGTGATAATGTCACTATTTATCAGGGTTCAACGCTTGGCGGAACAAACCCGACTGGCTCAGTAGGTGGAAAGCGGCACCCAACGATTGGCAATGATGTTATCATTAGTCTAGGTGCTGCTGTACTTGGCCCGATTAATGTTGGCGCGGGCGCGCGGATTGGTGCCAATGCTGTTGTCACCAAGGATGTGCCCGAAGGCGCAACAATGATTGGCATCCCAGCACGCTCAACATTAGTCGAGGTCAAGCCAGCAACACAGGATTTCGTACCCTATGGAACGCCATGCGGAGAGCGTTTTGATCCGGCAACACAACAGTTTGAAATTCTTAAATGCGAGCTGGAGGCATTACAGAAAAAGCTCGCAATACTTGAGGGTGAGCGCGCCACAAATCAGGACAAGAAAAGCGCCTGATGGGGGTTGTCACACCGTTTTCAGTTATAAAAGACGCACAAACGCTTTTTGATCGCGCTGAACTCACTCGCATCCTTGATCTTTATGGGCGCATGGTAGCGGCAGGGCATTGGCGTGACTATGCAATTGAAATGCAGCGCGATGTTGCGGTCTTCTCGGCGTTTCGTCGTGCTGCCGAACGCCCGGAATACCGCATCGAAAAGCGCCCCGCCTTGCGTAACCGCCAAGGCATGTGGGCGCTGATCGGAGAAGCGGGCGTTGTCCTCAAACGCGGGCATGAGCTTGGGCCAATACTGGCGCCCGTCGAACGGCGCTTTATGAAACTGGTTGAGAGCTGATTATTGTTGCTCTCCTTGCTATTGCCCCTGCATCCGCTGCATCACTGCCATTGATTGCTCAGAGCCGGATTGCGGCACGGTTTCACCGGTGCGATCAATAATTTCGGCCCAGTGTGCGGCGACACCTTCGGGGGTGCGTTCTGCTTCGGGCAGAATGATGCCGTGAGTCAGCGTCACGTTGGCTGTGTGGAAGAAACCAGCGCCTGCGCCCATGATCACGTTGGAAGGCGCATCTTCTGACACCAGATAAAGTGCCGCAGGCGCGACATTTTCAGGCGCAAATGCTTTGAAGGCTTCTGGCGGGAAGATGTCCTCAGTCATGCGTGTGCCCGCGATTGGCGCAAGAGTGTTGACGCGAACATTATATTTGGCACCCTCAAGATAGAGTGTCTTGGTAAGGCCCGCAAGGCCAAGCTTGGCCGCACCGTAATTCGCTTGGCCAAAATTGCCATATAGTCCGGTGGACGATGCGGTCATCAAAATACGGCCATAAGCTTGCTCGCGCATCAAATCCCAAACCGCCTTGGTGCAGTTGGCTGAACCCGAAAGATGCACCTTCACCACCAAGTCAAAATCGGCTGGTTCCATCTTGGTAAAGCTTTTGTCGCGCAGGATGCCTGCATTGTTCATGAGGATATGAACGCCACCCCAAGCTTCCTTGGTCTTGGCAACCATTTCGACCATCTGGTCATATTCAGTAACGCTGCCGCCATTTGACATCGCTTCGCCGCCCGCCGCCTTGATTTCCTCAACAACCTTGAGCGCCGCATCCGAATGGCCCGTCCCGTCGCGCGATCCGCCCAGATCATTGACAACCACTTTTGCGCCGCGCTTGGCAAGTTCAAGCGCGTAAACCCGGCCAAGCCCGCCGCCTGCACCCGTAACAATAGCTACGCGGTCTTTGAAAGTGATCGTCATTTTGTGTCTCCGTTTTATCTAATGCGAAAATGTCCTAACGCTTCGAACAGCCTGTGCAAGCGTGATTGACACCAAAGATTGTTAACGCTCTCGACATTTACAGTGCGAAGCGGTTAAGCAATTAGGGCGGAGTAACGTTTGCGGGGCCAATTAATGCGTGATGAGGACAGTGATAGCGAAACAGGCATGGCAGCACCCGATGCCGGTCGTCGTGCGCTTATGCTTGGCGCAGTGGGTGCTTCGGCAATTTTGACCGTGCGTCCGGCGCTTGCACAGTCGGCGGCATCGGTACTTAATTGCCAAATTCCTGTGCCTGATCCAGCGCGTGCTGGGCAATTTATAGCGGCGGACGGTACACTTGTTGCGCCGGGCACCGCAGGCGCGTTCGCGCCGTCGCCGCGTCCGTTTACTGGCCAAGAAGTAAAGTCAGCCCTGCGTGGCCGCACGCTTCCAGGCACGAGTTACACTCAAAGCCAAGCCTATTTGAACTATATCCGCCGCCTGCAATATGGCCAGAGTGGCTTCACCTGCTTTGCATCGTTGCAAATGCCCGGCCGCTGATGCGGCGTAGCGATGGGGGCGTCAATCTACGCCGTAAGCCTGCCGTTCAAGTCGGTCACGCTTGACGGACTAAGCGCGATTTACCACCGCGCATCGGGCGCGACGCATGTGGTGGCTGAGCCTGTTCCGCAAATCCTTGAGGCATTTGGGCGTGATCAACTGACTTTGGCTGAATTGCTCGCAAGGCTTGGTACGGACTATGATTTGGCGGATGATGTGGAGGATGCGCTGATCGCCCGCCTTGATGAGTTGGTTACGCTTGGTCTGGTGGCTCAGCGATGAGGCATAGCACGACCGTTACTATTGGCTCGCGCACCTTTCGCATCGGCAGCGATTGGCGTTCCCCTGTGGAAGCGGTGGACGCTCTGTACCGCGATTATCCAGCGCCTGCATCTGCAATCCCCGATTACACCGTACGGCTTGAGGCGGCAAAATTTGGGCGACGGCTGTTCCGGCCATCAATTGCCATTCGCGGCGACTATACCCTGCCTGAGGCAGTGCCGCAGGCGCTTGCCCACGGGCTGATTTCAGCTGAAATGGCGATGAATCTTCAGATGGCGCTTGGTGAGCGGCGCTTCCTGTTGCTCCACGCGTCAAGCGTGGAAAAGGACGGCAAAGTGCTGATTATGACGGGCGAGTCAGGATCGGGCAAATCAACATTGTCGGCACTGCTCGCGTCGCGCGGCTGGCGCTTCATGGGGGATGAATTTGCGCTGATTGATCCGATTAGTGGCGATGTTTACCCGTTTCCAAGGCCTATCAGCCTCAAGAATGAGGCGATTGGAGTGATGCGGGCACTGCTCCCTGCGACGCGGTTCGGGCCGTTGCAAGCGGGCACCGCGAAGGGCGATATCTGCCACCTGATCCCTGATAACGCGGCGATTGCAGCAATGGATACGCCCGCACCGCCAGCACTCATCCTCTTTCCCGGATACGGCCTGCCGCGCGACATTCGCCCGGTTGGCACAAGCGAAACCTTCGTGCGGCTGACCCAGGCGTCCACCAATTACACTGCGCTTGGTGAGGCCGGGTTTGATGCGCTAACTCGGCTGGTGACATCTGTACCCGCCTGCGCGATTGACTATCCTGACACCGATACCGCGCTCGCGCTGGTGAATGAGCTGTGGGCGGCACTGCCATGATGGACGCACGCCTGCTCACCAAAACGCTCAGCGAACCGGGCTATGCGATGCGCCTTGATGCGGGCGGCTGGACGGGGCTCCTCACCATTGCCCATGCCGAGCGGCTGACCGCGAGCCTGGCGTGGCGGCTTGAGGGGCTAAAAGTTCCTCCCAAAGCGGCGGCCATTCTCGCCGAAGCCAGGGCGAATGCGGAGGTTGGCCGCACCCACGCACTGTGGGAGGCCGAGATGGCGCAGCGCGCGCTTCTGCCTTTAGCTATTCCACTCATTCTCCTTAAAGGCTCAGCCTTTGCAGCTGCTGGCCTTGATGCTGCGCGCGGGCGGTTGATCGGCGACCTCGACATATTGGTTCCGCGTGACCGGCTGGACGAGGTTGAGGCAGCGCTGCTTGGCGCGGGCTGGGAATGGGTCAATCCTGATCCGTATGACGACACCTATTACCGCCAGTATATGCACGAACTCCCCCCGCTGATCCACGCCATGCGAGACCGGATGATCGATGTTCATCACACAATCCTGCCGCTGACAGCGCGCGTAAAGCCCGATGCAGCGGCGCTGATTGCGGATGCTGTACCTCTTGAAAATGGCCTCTTCACTTTGTCCCCGCCCGATATGCTAATCCATGCGGTGGCACATCTTTTTGCTGACGGTGATATGAACGGTGGCCTGCGCAACTTGTGGGATATTGACCGCCTGATCCGAGAGCATAGCGCCGAGCCAGATTATTGGGCGCAATTAGTAGAACGCGCACGGCTGCACGGGCTGGTGCCTCATGTCTCACGCGCGCTACGGCTCAGCCAGCATTTGTTTGAAACCCCGGTGGATGCGTTCCTCGCCTATAAAGCGCGCAAGGGTGATATTTTCTACATGGGGCGCTTGCTGGCACGCAACGGCTGGGGGCAGGAAACGCGGAAAATCCTGCGGCTGGCGTTCTATATCCGCTCACACTGGCTGCGAATGCCCCCGCTGATGCTCGCGCGGCACCTGTGGGTGAAATGGCGGCGCAGCTAGGGGTGACGGACGGGCGGGGTTGCGGCTTTAGCAAACTTGACGAAATCTTTATCAAAGGTTGCGAGCCAATCACAGTGTGCCGATGACACCAAATGAAGCGCATCAGCAAAATCGGCACCTCGTGCGGTGAATTCAAGCGCCTTTGAAACACAGTCAGCCTGATCAACTTGGATCGTCTCGGTTTCTAAGATCGCTGTCAAGGCATTGATAACGTCTGATTTTGTTAGCTTATAAACGCGTCGCAGCGCCCATTCCGTCTCAAGCATCACTGTGACTGGAATGAATATCTTGTTATCGGCAATCAGGTCTCGGGCACGTGGTGATTGAACGGGGTCATCTCTTAGAATGAAGCGCAGCACGATGTTCGTATCAGCGGCTACCATTTTCCAGCGCGCACCTCTTCAGCAAGGCTTTCGTCAATCCGCCGTTCGATTTCGGCTTCCGATAAGGGCGGGCCTTCATAGCGAAGCATACCATAAACTTCGTCAACTGAGCGTTTGCGCTTTGTGGGAACAAGCCGCACCATCACGCCATCGGGAACATCCTCAAGCGTCAATTTGCTGCCGGGCTTCCATTGCTTTCTGTCACGCAGCGTCTTTGGCAAGACGAGTTGCCCCTTGGAAGATAGCGTCGTTTTTTCGACTGGATTGCTCGCCATGACAACATCCTTTGGCTTTGATCGGAACGGTAAGACAAGCGTAAGATATCATGATGGGCGTTGGTAATCAACCCAACCCCCGCAACACCCCGATCAACTCATCGAAATGATTAATCACCGCGTCGGCATCCATTTCTTCGAGAGAGTGCATTAGAAAACCGAATGCGCAAGCAACACTGGGAACACCCGCTGCTTTGGCCGCCATCGTGTCATAGATGGAATCGCCGATAAACACGGTACGCGGGCCGCTTCCCAGAGCCTGACACCGTGCGATGAGTTCGGTGATGGTATCACCCTTGGGCTTGGCGCGCTCTTTGCCAAGCGTATCAACGCCAATCACCGCCACCATCCGATCAAGCAAGCCCAAATCCAAGAGCGCCTGCTTCGCCAGACTTTCAAATTTATTGGTGACGACGCCGTAACGCACCCCCATTGCGTCAAGCTGATCAAGCAATGCGACCGCGCCGGGAAAGGGCTGGGTATGCACTGAAATATGCTCGGTATAATAAGCCATCATCGCGCGGTAGAGCGGGCGAAACTCCTCCTCCGCGATCCCGCCGCTGGCTTTGAGGCCGTGCTCAAGCATCATCTTCGCGCCGCCGCCGATCATTGGCTTGACCTCTTCAACGCTCAGCAGCGGTTTGCCCGCGAGTGCCAGCGTGTGGTTGACCGCAGCAGTCAAGTCTCCGCTTGTATCAAGCAGCGTGCCGTCAAGATCAAACCCAACGATATCAAAAGGAAAATCAGCCATGTCCTCCCCGTGTCAGCCCCCTATGGAAATGGCAAGCATTTGGTGGCAATGGCGCATTCTATGAAAGACACAGCAATCGCCGCCATCATCCTTGCTGCGGGCAAGGGCACCCGGATGAAATCCGACCTTCACAAAGTGCTTCACCCGATTGCGGGGCGGCCAATGCTGATGCACCTGATGGACGCGGTGGACGCGCTGAGCCCTGCGAAAAAGGTTGTCGTGGTCGGCAGCGGCAAGGAACAGCTTGAGGCAGCACTTGGCGGATCGGCGATGCTTGCGGTTCAGAAACCGCAATATGGTACGGGCCATGCGGTGCAAATGGCGGAGAATGCGCTGGGCGGTTTCGACGGCGATGTCCTGATCCTCTATGGCGATGTGCCGTTCGTGCCGACGGCGACGATGCAGGGGATGATTGATCGTCTCAATGTGGCAGACGCGCCTGCGGTTGTAGTGCTGGCGTTTGAGCCAGATGATACCCAATCCTATGGCCGGGTGATCACAGAGGGTGATCGCATTCTCAAAATGGTAGAACACAAAGACGCGACTAAAACTGAGCGCGCCTGTCGCCTGTGCAATTCGGGCTTAATGGCGGTGAAGGCGCGTGATTTGTTCGGCCTCCTCGCGCGTGTCACCGATGATAATGCCGCGAAGGAGTTTTACCTCGTCGATATCGTCAACATCGCCAATGCCGATGGCCGCCACTGTGCGGTTGTGAAGACTGATCCGTTCGATGTTACTGGCATCAACAGCCGCGCCGAACTCGCAGGCGTCGAGGGCAAATGGCAACAGCGCCGACGCCTCCGCGCGATGGATGACGGTGCAACATTGATTGCGCCAAAGACCGTTTGGTTCGCCTATGACACTGTGATTGGCCGCGACGTCCTGATTGAACCCAACGTCTTTTTCGGCCCCGGTGTGAGCGTGGCTGACCATGCCAAAATTCGCGCCTTCAGCCATATCGAGGGCGCAACCATCGGCGCGCACTGCGAAGTCGGCCCCTACGCCCGCCTCCGCCCCGGCGCGGTTTTGGAAGAAAAGGCCAAGATCGGCAATTTCGTCGAGGTCAAAAAAGCACGCATGGGCAAGGGCGCGAAAGCCAACCACCTCAGCTACATCGGCGATGCAGACGTGGGCGCAGGCGCAAACATCGGCGCTGGCACAATCACCTGCAACTATGACGGCTATTTCAAATATCAAACGGTGATCGGCGAGGGCGCGTTTATCGGCAGCAACTCGGCCTTGGTCGCGCCTGTGAAGATCGGGGCGGGCGCAATTGTCGGCGCGGGCAGCACGGTGACCAAGGATGTGGCCGACGGCGAACTGCGGCTGGTGCGCGCAGAGCAATCAGCGAAGGCAGGCTGGGCAGATCGGTTTAATGAAGCGATGCGGAAGAAGAAGGGTATACCAAAGCCTAACTAGTCCTCTTCTAATGGTGGCCAAGCGAATTGTTTTTCAAGCTTGGAGAGAATTAGGCCTGACTTGTTTTGCAGTTTTGGACGCGGTTGGAGTTTCAGATCTCGCCATATTTTGCTCGTGACTGAAGTCCATAAAGGCGAGGTAAATGGTTGGGTGTTTGCAAACGTAACCAGTTGCCATTCTACAGGATTTACATGCTCGTAATTTTCCAACCAAACGAGCTTGTCATGAGGAATATCAAATTGAGCGCAAACCTGATCGCAAATATCTTCCACGCAATTTGTTATGCTAGTGCCAGGATTTCCTGCTGTTTGGATACAGGCAACTACAATCCGGCCATCAGGTAAGTCTACCCGCTCTATCAAACAGATGCCATCAGATCGACCGCCCGCGGTATAAGCAAAATACGTTAGGGAATCAGCAGTCAGCCAACCTCGAAATTTCCAAGGGAGAGCTATTACGGTGTTATCAGTGTATGAGTCTGATGTAGCGGATGCTTTTAGTAATTCCTTATTCTGCGACGCTTCAGACTCTGATATTCCACAAGCTTTGAGATGATCATACAAATCATCACGCCATTTTTTGACCTCTTGCGAAGTTAGGCCTTTTGACTGACTGGTTTTGCTATCATATTCGTCATGGTGATCAAGACAAAGCCAAGCTAGGTTTTCGAAGCGGTTATCCGAAGAATTTCGGTTTACGTGGCAAATTTGTCCTTTTCTGACATCTTTACGATTTTCAAGGTACCAACAAAGACAACAGCGTCTGTGACTCTTCGTCAAAACATCTGTTTTGGTATCAATAGGAATTCGCTTGCGGCTAGTCACTGATAGTTCCAATTTGTAGCGTTCGACGCCGCTACTAATTAAGTGTTATTTCGTTTGGATAGCGCCTGTTGTCGCGAGATCAAACCTCTTCGTGTCTTCGTGTGAAATAAATCCAACCCATCCGCTTCCCTAACACCAGAAAATCTGACTCACACGAAGCCACAAAGCGAGCCAAGTCTTTTCATATTGCCGCGAATGTGCCACTTTGTCGAAATGAAAAATGAAAGCATTATCCTCGGCGAAAACGCGTTTGCCGCCATTTCAGCGGTTGAGGGTCTGGTGTTGTCAGAAGAAAGCCGTGCCCGGATTGATGCACTGCGCGGTGAGGGGCTTTCGAACGATCAGATACGGCTAGCAATAATTGCCGATTTCCAGTCACGCGTAGCGGCTTGAGTCTTGTCGTCTTACGGCAAATTTAATGATCCTTATTATTACGAGAAAAGCCAAGTTCTGAAGAACTTGACTGGCCTTCGCACTGAAGCAGCGCTTGAAGCATTCGAGGTTCCAATGGCCGCACTGCGCTCAGGCGAACCTTTGCCCGAAGGGACGTTCGACCCAACCCACTACTGTGCCCTCCACCGCCACTTGTTTCAGGATGTCTATGATTGGGCTGGCGAATATCGCACGGTGCGGATCGCAAAGGGTAGCGCAATGTTTTGCTACCCTGAGCATATCTCAGAACAAATGGAGTTACTGTTTGCGTCGCTAAAAACGCCAGCTTTCTCAGGCGGAGCTGCGGCAGCGGATTTCGTATCCGCCGCCGCGCGCTTCCTCGCTAACTCAATGCCATCCATCCTTTTCGCGAAGGCAATGGCCGGACGCAGTTGAGCTTTCTGTTTCTGCTCCGCCACCATGCTGGCCACCCGCTCGATATGGCGCGCATCCAGCCTGAGCCAATGCTCGCCGCGATGATCGCAAGTTTCAGTGGAAAGCTAGCGCTGCTTGAGAAAGAGATCACTAGCCTCTTGACATGATATCATGATATGATATCAGTATACCATTATGGGCAGATTTCTTGTAGATGTCCCGGCAGACGATGTTCGCAAGCTGGATGAAATCGCAAAGCGCGATGGTAAGTCGCGCGCGGCGGTGTTGCGTGAAGCCGTCTCTAACTATCTTGAGGCAAGCGGCAAAGAAGGTTTTGAGAAATATTTCGGCCTCTGGGCGCGGCACGGGATTCAAATCGATGCCTCTGACTATGACCGGAAACGACGCGCCGAATGGACGCGGCCTTGGGATGATGATTATGAAGAGGTTCGTGCTGAGTCACCCGATATGTTTGACGCAGAAGACGACAAGGAACGCGCGCATTATCTGGCGCTGACCAAGAAAGCCGCAGTGAAGCATAACAAGAAAGCGGCATGAGCGGTTATAGCCTTGATGCCAACATCCTGATTGATGGGCTGCTGGGGCATGATCCTGCGCGGATCGAGATTATGCGCATCGCGAGCAGCGGCGCGCGTATGTGGATCAGCCGGACGGCGTGGATTGAAGTCCTCTCCAAAGGAAATGATATGGTGGTGCGCGATGCGCTTCAGTTTCTCGGTCGCTTTGGCCTTGATGAGATTGATGACGAAATCTCGCACCGTGCTGCCGCACTTCGTCGCGAACGGCCACGGCTGAAATTGCCTGATGCTATCATCCTTGCGACCGCCCAGATACGTGGGCGCGTCCTCGTTACAAGAAACACCAAGGATTTTCCGGCAGAGATGCCGGGAATCCGCGTCCCCTATCAACTTTAGAGTGAGTGTAATCCCATGTGCGGTATTATTGGAATTGTTGGCAAAAGTGCGGTCTCTGACCGCTTGGTCGATGGGCTGAAACGGATGGAATATCGCGGCTATGATAGTGCGGGCGTGTGCACAATTTATGGTGGCCAACTGATCCGCAGGCGGGCGCAGGGCAAGCTGGCGAACCTTGTTACTGAGTTGAAAGGCAATGACGCGCCGGGCAATATCGGCATCGCGCATACCCGCTGGGCAACGCACGGCGCGCCGACGACGAGCAACGCGCATCCCCACGCAACGGGCGAGGTGGCACTTGTCCACAACGGTATCATCGAGAATTTCAAGTCGCTGCGGGACGGCCTGATCGCGCGCGGGCGGACGTTTGAAAGCGAGACGGATACCGAAGTTGTCGCGCATTTGGTGAGTGAGCAGGTTGAGGCGGGGCTTTCTCCTACCGGCGCAGTGAAGGCGGTTCTGCCCACCCTGCGCGGCGCCTTCGCGCTCGCCATCGCCTTCCGCCAGCACCCCGATTTCCTGATTGGCGCACGGCTGGGTAGCCCCCTCGTTGTGGGTTACGGCGACGGCGAGACCTATCTCGGTTCAGACGCGCTCGCGCTTGCGCCGCTGACGCAGAAAATCGCTTATCTTGATGAGGGCGATTGGGTGATTATCACCCGCGATGGGGCCGAGATTTTCGACAAGGATAACAATCCTGTCACCCGCGAAGTGACCACGTCGGGCGTATCGGCGGCGGCAATCGAAAAGGGCAATTACCGCCATTATATGCAGAAGGAGATTTTCGAGCAGCCCACAGTGGTCGCGCAGACACTGTCGAGTTACATCCGCCCTCTTGAACAGCAAGTTGCGCTGCCGCAGATGGATTTTGATCTGTCTACGATCAACCGCGTGACCATTGTTGCCTGCGGGACAAGCTTTTATGCCGGGATGGTCGCGAAATATTGGTTTGAGACGTTCGCGCGCGTGCCCGTCGATCTCGATTTCGCGAGCGAGTTTCGTTACCGCGACCCCGTGCTGGAGGCGGGCGGGCTAGCGCTCTTCATCAGCCAATCGGGCGAGACCGCCGATACACTTGCCGCGCTTCGCCATGCCAAAGCAGCGGGGCAGAAGATTGCGGTTGTGGTGAACGTGCCGACCAGCAGCATGGCGCGTGAGGCCGATCTCCTCCTCCCCACCCACGCCGGGCCGGAAATTGGCGTGGCATCGACCAAGGCCTTTTCGTGCCAGCTTGCCGTTCTCGCCGCGCTCGCCGCGCATCTGGCCGTCGTCAAGGGCAAGATGACGCGTGCGGAGGAGCGCGAAGTCGTCAAGCATCTCACTGAAGCCCCCGCCGCGATCAACGCTGCGCTCGCGCATGACGGCGATATCGCCGCGATGGCGCATCTGATCGCGCCCGCGCGCGATGTGCTGTATCTCGGGCGCGGGCCGGATTATCCGCTTGCGCTTGAAGGCGCGTTAAAGCTCAAGGAAATCAGCTATATCCACGCCGAGGGCTATGCGAGCGGCGAAATGAAGCACGGCCCCATCGCGCTGATTGACGAGGCGGTGCCCGTCATCGTCCTCGCCCCGTCCGGCCCGCTGTTTGAAAAAACCGTCAGCAACATGCAAGAAGTCCGCGCGCGCGGCGGCAAGGTCGTCCTGATCAGCGACGCTGAAGGGATTGCCGAGGCGGGCGAAGGCTGCATGGCCACCATCGAAATGCCCAGCGTCCATCCCCTGATCGCGCCTTTGGTCTATGCCGTGCCAGTGCAATTGCTCGCCTATCATGTGGCATGCGCCAAGGGCACTGACGTTGATCAGCCACGCAATCTGGCGAAGAGTGTGACGGTGGAGTGAGGGGCGCAACAAGACCGGCTTGCAAATTCCTTTGCCCATAGTATTGCCTGTAGTATGAAGTTCGTGTTCGATACCGACGTTATGGTTGCGGCAATGCGCAGCCCATCGGGCGCATCGGCTGAACTTTTGCGGATGGTGCGCCGCCGGGAGATTGAAGTGGCGGTTTCCGTTGCGCTGGTGCTGGAGTATGAGGCAGCATTAAAGCGTCCGGAACATTTGCTGGCGTCTGGGGCTTCGGTGACTGAAGTCGAATTGACGATAGATGCACTGATATTCTTCGCCCAGCCTGTGTTTGTCGATTATCGCTGGCGGCCTCAAACGCGCGATCCGGCGGATGAAATGGTTCTAGAGGCGGCGATCAATGCGAATGCCGATGCAATTATAACCTTCAATCGGCGCGACTTTGGCGATGCGCCGCTTCAGTTTGGATTAGGATGCTGGCTACCAAGTCAGGCTTTGGAGAAAATGCGATGAATAAGCCCGCTGTTATCCAGTTGCGTCTGCCGCGATCGATCAAGGCGGGCGTTGAACGTGCCGCGAAACGCGACGGCACAAGCATGAACCAGCTTATCGCGACGGCCGTTGCCGAAAAGCTGTCAGCCATGGAAACAATGGATTTTTTCGAGGAACGCGCCAAGCGCGCTGATCTCGAAGCGTTTGATCGCTTCATGAACCGATCAGGCGGAGAACCACCACGCGCAGGCGATGAATTGCCCGAAGGATATGCGCGGCGGGGATGAGCGAGGCGCTTATCGATATTGAAAGCACGGTGGGCCCTCTTGCAAACTGATACCGCATACGGTATCTAAATCCATGAGTAAAGCGGACAAGCTGCTGGAACAGATGCGTCGCAATCCTGCCGGGGATTGGAGCATATCGGACGTCCAGCGGCTTTGTGAACGGCTTGGTTGGGAATGCCTGCCGCCGACGGGAGGCGGATCGCATTGGAAGGTGGCGGTGCCGGGGAGCGATACGATCCTCACCATTCCCGCCAAACGTCCGATCAAGCCGATCTATATCCGCAAGCTGATGGAATTTGTGAAGGACAAATAGCATGGCAAAATCGAAATCAAATCTGGCAGACTACGCAATCATGGTTGAGCCGCTTTCGGACGCCGATGGCGGCGGCTGGCTCGCCACCGTGCCTGCGCTCCCCGGTTGTATGGGAGACGGTGATACGCCCGAGGCAGCGCTTGCCGATGCCGAATCCGCGATTGTCGAATGGCATGCAGCGGCAAAGGCACTTGGCCGCGACGTCCCCGGCCCCGGATCGCTCGGCCAATGGAGGCAACGCGTGCCCCGTTCGCTCCACGAGAAACTGAAATTCGTCGCCGCGCGTGAAGGCGTATCGCTCAACGCCTATGTCGCCGGGGTGCTGGCCGAAAGCGTGGGACGGGCGGGGTGAGGGATGTGGCGGCGATGCTTAGCTTGCAGAGCATTCGGGATTAGGATAAATCATAAACATGAAAGTTGAGACTGTCCCTCCTACTCACAACATTGCCGACAGTGATCAACCCGTCGCCCCCGGCCACGCGGCGTGGAAGCAGGCGAAGGTTAAACGCGGGCTTGAACAGGCGAATGACCGTGCGTCGCTAATCCCCGCAGACAAAGTCTGGCGCGATCTCGGCCTTGAAGGTTAATTTCACGCCGCAGGCGCAGGATGATCTCCGCGCCATCAAAGACTGGATTGCCTCAGACGATGAACGCGCCGCCGAACGCGTCATTTCGCGCATCCGCCAGACAGTGCTGATGTTCGGCCAATTTCCCAAACTCGGACATGAAGGCGAAGTCGCGGACACACGCGAGTTTAAGGTCACTGGCTTGCCCTATCTGATCGTCTATCGCATCGCATCAGAGGCGGAGATCGACATATTGACGGTTATTCACGCGAAGCGGATATATCCTCCGGGGTAGGGGCTTTTCTAAACTAACAAATGGACACTGAGTGTTATGAAGCACGCGTTGTACAGGCCACAGACATTTGAAATTGGAGACAAAAATGACATTTAACAGTGGAAAACCCTATCATAGCTCAGACGCGATCACAGATGGTAAGTTAACTGGAAGCACTGATACAGACCGCTTCTATTTCTTATGTCCGAAGTGTGATGACCGCCATGTCATGCGTATTTTGGATCATATGTATCATGAAGTCCCGTCACAAGTTTCAGCCTATCCTAATGAGCGCCCGAAGCAAGTTGAGGATTTTGTTCTTGTATTCAAAATTTATTGCCCCGCGTGTCAGATTACGGACTTCGTAAAAATTGGAAACACGGGATGGCAAGGAGGGTGCTTACCAGATTAATTATAAAAATACATACGACAGATCGCGCACTTAATTAAAGCACACCACTCACCCCAACGGAGCACCAAATGCAATTTGACGAGGTTGTCCTCGGTCGCCGGATAATTCGTGGAACTATGGTGGGAATTACGGTGACCGGCGCAATGACCCCTAGACATCCAAAGCGTTAGACAGCCTGATATTGAAGGTTATTGTACCGTTGCCGGATGAATTCCGGGACACAATGCCAAACCCGCCCCCCCCCTTCAAGCCGCCATTCCCAACATAAAATCCACCCGCACCCCGTCATAGGGAAAGATCACCCCTTTCTCCGCCTGGTCGATTACGCCTGCCGCCAATAAAGCGTGCACATCGCCGTGCACGGCCTTGACATCGCGGTCTACGCGGCGAGCGACTTCGCGAATGGAGAGCGCGCCTTGGCCGGTCATGGCGCGGAGGATATCAGTGCGCTTTGGGCTGAGAGTCTTCCACATTTGCTCGACCGACAGGAAAGAGATGCGGTTACCCTGCGGCTCGCCCCGGAAGGCAGCGGCAAGGCGATCTTTCGCCTCATCAAGCGATGAGACTCCCACCGTGACCATGTTTTTCATCGCTGTCTCCATCGTTCAACATCATCCCAAAAATCGCGCTGCAACAGTTCAAGCCCGTTGAACGCGTAATCGATTTCGACCTCGCCAAGATGCTTGTGGTCGCCCTTGCCCGCTTCATTGTCATAGCGCATCACGCAAACATTCTTATTTACAAGGGCGAGGCGGTATTTGAAGTTATGCCCGCTTCCGGCAACCGGATCGGGCAGTTTCCAGACAACCAACTCGACAAAATTATCGTCATCAAGCGAAATCCTTTCCCGCATAATGGATTTCGCCTTCATGTTGGAGTTTATGACATCGCTATGGCTTGTTGTCAATTACCCCAACATCTCCGCGCGATCACATCTTCCAAAGCGCGGAGAATATCGGTTCAATCTGCAAAGCCTCTTTCCGCTGCATGGATTGCGCTCTACCGAGCTTGACAAATTCAATCACCCAACGGAGCACCCCATGCTATTTGACGAAGTCATCCTCGGTCGCCGGAGTATCCGCGGTTATAAGCTTGATCCGGTGCCGCGCGTGCTCATCGAGGAAATCCTCACGCTGGCGATGCGGGCGCCGTCTTCGATGAATACGCAGCCGTGGAATTTTTATGTGATCACGGGCGAGCCGCTCAACCGCATTCGTGCTGGCAATACTGAGAGGATGATCGCGGGTGTGCCGCAATCGCGTGAGTTTCGCACTGGGCAGGCTTTTGCTGGGCCGCACCGTGATCGGCAGGTGGGCGTTGCCAAGCAGTTGTTTTCGGCGATGGGGATCGCGCGCGATGATGCCGACGCGCGGCAGGATTGGGTGCTGCGCGGCTTTCGCCAATTCGATGCGCCCGTCTGCGTGATTATTACCTATGACCGGGTGTGCGATGGCAGCGACGATACGCCGTTTGATTGCGGCGCGGTCGCCACCGCACTCGTCAACGCGGCGTGGTCGCGCGGGCTGGGTGCTGTGATCAACAGCCAAGGGATTATGCAATCGCCCGTGGTGCGCGAACATGCCGGAATTGCTGATGATCAGATCATCATGAAAAGCATCGCTCTCGGCTGGCCCGATGAAAGCTTCCCCGCCAATGCCGTGGTGTCGGAGCGCAAGTCAGTACAAGAAGCGAGCGTGTTTGTGGGGTTTGAATGAGCGCGCGGGTAGGCCTATCGGCAAATCGCGGCTATCACGGCCTTGAATGATGTGAGGGTTAGGGAACCAGAGGCGTGGGCTTTTTTTCAAGGTGGCAAAAGCGAAAGAGCGTTCCGCGTGTCATTTTTCCGCCCGAGCCATTGGCGCTGTTCCCCCAATATGATCTTGTCAGCATAGACAGCTTCACCCGGCCTACGCCTACGAGGAAGTCGCACATCATTGTTTTCGCCAATGAAAAGGGCGGGGTCGGCAAATCAACCACTGCGTTTCATACCTGTATTGCGCTTTGCAATGCGGGCCATAAAGTTGCGGCACTTGATATTGATTTGCGCCAGCTCACGCTTGATCGCGCGCTGAATGCACGGACGGAGTCTGCGCGCGATTACGATGTTGACCTGCCAAGGCCACGGCAGATTTTGCTCGCACAATCGACCGAGGCTGAGCTTGAAACCAAAATCCGTATGGCGCAAATTGAGTGCGCCTTTATCATCATTGATGTCGGCGGGCATGACTCACCGATCGCCCGCCGCGCGATCTTCATGGCGGATACAATCGTTACCCCAGTCAATGACAGCTTCATTGATCTCGACATGCTTGGCCGGATTGACCCGCGTACCGGGGAACTTAAAACGCTGGGTGCTTTTGCGCGCCTTGTCGCGCATTTGAAGGAGCCGGGGCTGGCGCTCCGCGCGCGGCCGCTTGACTGGGTGGTGATGCAAAATCGCGCGCGCAGCAGGGGCACAAAGAATGAGCGTAAAATCATCAAAGCATTGGAGGAAATTGCACCTGTTGCAGGGTTCCGTCTGATTCCAGGGCTTCGTGAGCGTGTCATTTACCGTGAGCTTTTCCCGCTTGGACTGACGTTGTTTGACCTTCATCTGATCCCGAAACTTGGTCGTGCCCAACCCGCAGCAACAGTTGAGATATCGGACATGCTGGCAGCGCTTGACTTGCCAACGGGCACGCTGTCTTCGGTTTCGTAAATGTTTGACGGGGGAATGAGCTGAATGGCGCAGCTTGAAACTGTGGAAACGATCAGGCGGTTCGTGCCAATAAGTACGCGCGCCGCGCCGCTTATATTGGCGGGCGCGCTGGCGATTGTTGGAGTGCTAACGGGATTTTGGCTGGGTGCTGACCATGCTGATGACTGGCTGCTCGCATCACGCTATACCGCGCGAGCGAGCTTTGCGGTATTTCTAATCGTTTATAGCGCGTCATCACTGCTGCGACTTTGGCCGGGCGCGCTTACCAAGTCGCTCGTCCGCTATCGCCGCCAATGGGGGTTTGGCTTTGCGCTGGCGCATACGATCCATCTGGCTGCGCTCGCCTATTACAACATCATCATCCTTAATATGCCGGGGCTGCAAGCGCTGCTGGGCGGCGGGCTGGCTTACGGGTTTATGTTTGTGATGCGACGACATCAAACAACGTTAGTATGCAGATGATGGGCCGCTGGTGGAAGCGCATCCATACGCTGGGCATCCACTGGATCTGGTTTATCTTCACCTTCAGCTATTTCGGGCGACTGTTCGATCCCGAACGCTGGACGCAAGGTGTGGTGCTGTTTCCGCTGTGCATGGCAGCACTTGGGCTGAGGGTGCTGGCGTGGCGGCGGGGGAGAGGGAAATGACTGGAGAGCTGTTTTTCTGTATACTCATAATCCTCTTTGTGGCTGTTTGGATCATTTGGTTGACCAAAGATAGAGAACTTAATCACCTCCACCGCAGACGTCACTCGGGGTCAAATGATGGGAGCGATAATTCCTCAGGTTTCTACAGCGCCGATAGCTCGTCTGAAGGCAAAGGCGGAGATTTCGGCGGCGGCGGTTCAAGCGGCGGTTGGGGTGATAGCAGCGGCGATAGTGGCGGCGGCGGAGATGGTGGAGGTGGCGGTGATTAAGGGAGCCTTATCTGATTAGTTGAACTCGCCAACCGCCCACTAAACTAAATGCCGTCCTCACTCTACCTCAACAACCCCCAAATCCCGCAGCACCACCGAGAGCTTACTATCCGCGCACAGGCTTGGCACATTGACCATGCCGCCTGATTTCAGGGTGAGTGCTACGGTGTCAGGGCCGTCGCTCCAGCGGCTGACTTTCATGCTGGCGATGTCGGTAATGCGCACCGTTTCTTGTGTACTTCTGTTGAAGAAATAAAGCGTTTCTGCGTTCAATGCTAAGCCTGATTGAGGGTTAGCGATGATCGCCCAAAGCGCCATTGCCCCTCCCAAAACAACAGGTGCTATGAAATACCAAGGTGCGCCGTAACTGACCCCGACCGCCACCATGAACGTGCTGACGCCAAACGCAAAGATGGTGCCCGCGCGTCGGCCCGACAGGTGATAAGTGTAAAGCAGCGTGTTATTCACAAGAGGCATTGTATCAGGGCTGCGTTACCAAAACCTTTCGGATCACCCAACGCAGATCGTAACGCTCACCATATCGCCGTCGTTCACCCCTTCACGTTTCCTAACATCGGCCTTCAGGGGGAGCATATAGCCGCCCTGCTGTTTGTTCGGGAACAGCGAGGTTTGCCAACTGGTCTCACCAATTGTTGCTGTCACGCGGACTGAACCCCAGCCACCACTGCGTCCACTAGCTGTGTTTCGGATCGCGGTGGCGGCCTCACCCGCAATTGTCAGAAAATGCCATGATCCCTTGGCGGGTGGCTCGGCGCGCCAGAGCCATATTGGCCCGGTCGCAGTCACTGTCTGAATGATGGGGTCATCATCACCGATGATCATCATGATTTCGCGCATGTCCATCGGTTGATGCTGCCAGAGCTTTGTCGGCACGACAAGCGCGGGCTTGCATAGCGGCGCAATTCAACCATAAAGCTTATTAAAAGCATTTGAGAGGATCAGCATGGCGATCGCGGCAGTCAGCGAAGATACAGGGCTTGATATCAAGCGTGATCGGCTGGTGATCACGGCATCGTCACTTGGCACTGTGTTCGAATGGTATGATTTCTTCGTCTACGGCATTTTGGCCGCACTTCTTGGCAAGCTGTTTTTCCCGTCGGATAATCCGACTGCGGCGACACTTGCGAGCCTTGCGATTTTTGGCGCTGGCTTCGGTGTGCGGCCATTTGGCGCGATCCTGTTCGGCTATTTCGGCGACAAGATCGGGCGGAAATATACCTTCCTTGTGACGATCACGCTGATGGGCGGGGCGACGGCTGCGATTGGTTTTCTGCCGACCTTTGCAACTGCTGGTCTCTGGGCGCCGGCACTCCTCTTGCTGATGCGCTGTTTGCAGGGACTCGCACTTGGCGGCGAATATGGCGGGGCGGCAATTTATGTTGCTGAACATGCGCCGCCGGGGAAGCGCGGGCAATATACGAGTTGGATTCAGGCTTCGGTCGCCGGGGGATTCCTCCTCGCGGTGGTCGTTGTACTCACCACGCGGACGGCGATGACGCCCGAAAGTTTCGAGGCATGGGGCTGGCGTGTGCCGTTTGCAATCTCGTTATTATTGCTCGCGATTTCGCTGTGGATTCGGCTTAAACTTTCTGAAAGCCCGGTGTTTCAGGCGATGAAGGCGGCGGGGACGACCTCAAAAAATCCGATCGTTGATAGCTTCAAATATCCTGGAAACATAAAGCGCATTTTCGTTGCGATGTTCGGCGTCGCGGCGGGGCTGACGGTAATTTATTACACTTCACAGTTCGGGACGCTTTATTTTCTTACTGGCCCCGCACGCGTGCCCGAGACAGATGCACTGGTTTACATGGCGATCGGCGCGACACTTGCCGCACCATTTTATGTATTTTTCGGCTGGCTGTCGGATAAGGTTGGCCGTAAAAAATTGCTGCTGACAGGTTACGGCCTTGCGATGCTGTCAGTGTTCCCGCTGTTCCACATGATGGCCAACGCGGCCAACCCTGACCTTGAACGCGCGACTCGGACGTCGCCGGTCACGCTGTCACTGCCCGACTGCGATTTTAACGTCCTCAACCGCACCCACGCAACCGAATGCGCCAAGGCGCTCAATTTCCTCACCAAACGTGGGATTGGTTATAGAAAATCATCAAGCGAAGCCGTGTCGATCAAGGTTGGCGATACTGTCGTTCAGGGCTTTGATGAAAAGGCCTATGTTGCGGCACTTGAGGCGGCGGGCTATCCTGATAAATCTGATCCGGCCAAGCGCCAGCCGTGGAAAATCGTCCTTGCGGTTGCGCTGATGGTTGGCCTGTCGGCGATGACTTACGGGCAGGTCGCGGCGATCCTAGTTGAGATGTTTCCGGCGCGCATCCGCTACACTTCAATGTCGATTCCCTATCATATCGGCACGGGGTATTTCGGCGGGTTCCTGCCCTATATCTCGCAATATATCGTCGCGCGGACGGGCGATGCTTACTCTGGGCTTTGGTATATGGTCGCGGTGACAGCGATGGCGTTTATCGTCGCGCTGATTTGGCTCCCCGAAACATCGGGCAAGGAAGTCCTCGACTGAAATTGGCGCGCCCGCTATCGGCTCGCAAGTGATGATTGATCCTCCCCTGCGGCTGCGGCTTGACGGCGATGCGCTGGTCGCGAACTGGCGCTGGCTTGCCCGGATGAGCGGGGCGGCGGCATGCGGGGCTGCGGTTAAGGCCGATGGCTACGGCCTTGTGGCGCGCGCGGTTTTTGATCGGCTGGTAAAAGCAGGCTGCCGCGATTTCTTCGTCGCCACTTGGGCTGAAGCGCAGTCGCTTGGGGAATTGCCTCATGACGTTTCACTCTCGGTGCTTCACGGTGTTCGTGATGAAGATATGGCATTTGCGTTGGCTGCACAGGCACGGCCAACGCTTAACACAGTGGAGCAAGTTGCGCGCTGGAAAGCGGCAGGCGGCGGCGCATGTGACGTTATGATTGACACTGGCATGAACCGACTTGGACTGTCAGCAGCAGATGTTGCGAGCGGACTGCTTGACGAACTCAAGATTGAAACGCTGATGAGTCACTTGGCTTGCGCCGATGAAAATGTTGCACAAAATGCTGCGCAGCAAAAGGCATTCTTGGCGCTGCGCTGCGTAACCAGTGCAAAGCGGATGAGCCTTGCCAATAGTGCGGGAATTTGTCTTGGCAGTGATTATGCGTTTGACCTGACCCGCCCCGGTCTTGCACTTTACGGCGGCACCCCGCGCGGTGAAGCGGCGGGCCACATATCTCAGGTCGCTTACCCGGAAGCGCAGATATTGCAGTGCCGCCGAATATCTGCGGGCGATAGCGTTGGCTATAATGCAACCTTCACTGCAACACAGGATATGGAGCTAGCGATCCTCAATCTTGGCTATGCCGACGGCTATTTGCGCGGCTTTTCGGGCAAAGGGTCTGCGGGGGAGGGGCGTTTCCCAGTGGTCGGTCGCGTGTCGATGGATCTAATCGCGGTGTGCGTTGATGCTCAACCTTCGCTTGGTGAGGGTGACTGGCTGACGCTTGATTATGATTTGCCAAGTGCTGCTGCAATATCGGGTCTGTCACAATATGAATTGCTGACAGGGCTGGGCGACCGCTTCACGCGTTACTGGACATAAATTGCGCGAGCGGCTGCCACAGCCGTTCGGGAGCGCGGCTGCCCACAATCATCCCGACATGGCCGAGACCCAGCACCAACTGGTTGGGCAGGCCACTTGCGGAAGCCGCAGGCACGATCCGGTCAACCGTTGAGATGATATCAAGCGTGGGGCAGGTGATCTTTGCCGGATCGATTATCTGACCGCCAACACGCCAAGTAGCGTTGCCTGTCACATTCGCACCAAAGAAATCTTCAAATGCCTCTCGCGCTGCGCCGTAAGTGAGCGGCGGGCCGTCATTGGCCCAATCTTCAACCGCGATGAAGCGTTGTGCCTTGTCGCTTGCCTGTTCCATCGCAGCAAATTCTGCATATTTGCCAACCGTCCGCGCGGGATCAAGCCGCCAGAAGCCTGACTGCAATATTTCCATTGGCATCAGGCCAAGTGCGTTCGTGGACGATTGCGCAACTTGCCATAGCGAAGCTTGCTCGACGCGTGCAGCATCAGGAAAACCAGCGAAGTTCCAAGGGGTGGCAATCAAGGCGAGTGAGCGCACCTTCGTCAGCGAAGCCGCCGCCAGCGCCATTGTCCCGCCAAGGCAATATCCGGCGAGCAGCGGCGGCTCCCCAATCGCTTGTATCAATGGCAGCAGATAGCGCGTGACATGCTCGCCGATATTAAGGTCGCGTTCGCGGGGGCTTGGGCACCCCCAATCGACAAGGAGCACGTGGAATCCCCGCGCTGCCATCCATTCTAAAAACGAATGCCCCGCCATCAGATCAAGTACGCTCGGCGGATTGATTAGCGAGGGTATGAAGACCAGTGGCGGGCCGTTGCCGCCAAAGTCGCGCAGTTTTGCGCGGCCAACACTTGCGATCACTGGGGCAAGCGCACGCGGTGGCAAACGCTCCGCCGTTTCAAACGCACGCACGCCTTCCATCACTGCCGCGACCCTTAATGGGTCGCCGCTGCATTCGCGTGTAACCAATTCAAGGAACAATGGCAGCGGCCTTGGCCCGTACTTTTGTTGCAGTGCAACCAGATTTAATGCTAAAGGCTGTTTTTCGCTCAAAGGATCTGCCGTTATGGCCAAATCATCAAAAGCAATAGGTGAAGGCACGTCGGTTGTCATCATCAAGAAATACGCTAATCGCCGCCTGTATAATACCGAGTCCTCATCGTACATCACGCTTGATGATCTGGCAAAAATGACGCGCGAAGGCCGCGAATTTCAGGTGGTCGATGCCAAATCGGGCGAAGATATTACTCACAATGTTCTGACCCAAATCATCATGGACGAGGAAACTAACGGCACGTCAATGCTGCCTGCTGGTTTCCTGCGTCAGATCATTTCGATGTACGGCGATTCGATGCAGGCGATGGTGCCGCAATATCTGGAAGCCTCAATGGATGCGTTTCGCCAGAATCAGAAGCAGTTCCGCTCTGCGCTCGAAGGCGCGTTGACTAGCGGCCCGTTCGGAGAAATTGCCAAGCGCAACATGGCAATGTTTGAAGCGGCAACCAGCGCCTTCCGCCCGCGCAGTAAGGGTGATGCGGGCAAAAGCGACAGTGACGAGGTCGCAGCGCTCAAGGCGCAATTGGCCGCACTTCAGGCCAAGGTTGATAAGCTTAGCTAGGGTCTGACCACATCCGGCGCAAGCCGTATTGGATGCGTTGAAGGCGGCTGTAATTTTCAAACGCCATGCTATTGCCCTCAAGTGCGGCGACTTCGTTAAGCTCATAGAGCAAGTCGCGGTGATTGATGTCGGGCACCTCGCTTTCGATGAAACTGATCGCAGCGATGCGTTCCCCGCGGGTGACTGGGATTACTTGGTGGAGCGTGTTCGACGGGTAGATGATCGCACTGCCTGGCGCGCCCTTGAATGTCACCGCGCGGGTGCCGAGCAGCACTGAAAGCTCTCCGCCATCATAACTTGCCGGATCAGCCAAGAAAATCGTTGCGCTAAGGTCAGTGCGCAGCGGACGTTGGCCCATCGGGATGTAGGCAGCATCAGCGTGAGCGCCGTATTTCATTCCAAGCGCATATTTGGTGATCATCGGCGGTAAGACAATTTTTGGGAACGCAAACTCGACAAATTCAGCGCGGCCAAACAGCGCCTCAATCATGATCTTTGATGACCGCGCATAGGCCGCCTGATCGTGAAGCTGGAGATTATCCTTCGCCGGATTATTGGGATTGCTAATCCGCCCATCAACGAAATTGGCGGTTGCAGCGATGGCGAGCAGTTCGGCAACCTCAGCAGCGCTCAGCAAATCTGGAATTTCAAGAAACATTGTCAGCGCCCCCGTGCCGCCAGCGCAACCGTTTTTTGCGCCTGAACCAGATGCGGCATATCAAGCATCTTGCCGTTGAGGCCAAGCGTACCGACGCCGGGGTTGGCTGCGAACAGCGCAATCACTTCATGCGCGTGCGCGACTTCGCTTTCAGACGGTGTGAACGCCTCATTGATAATCGCGACTTGCGCCGGGTGGATGGCGAGCCGCCCGGCAAAACCGTCTCGGCGTGCTCGTCTTGAAGATGCGGCAAGCCCGGCATCGTCTTTATAATCAGCATGGAGCGTATCAATCGCCGCGACTTTAGCTGCCGACGCGCCGAACAGGCAGAGCGAACGGGTGAGTTCAAACGGCTGGCTCCATTCGCCGGATTCGTCGCGGTTATCAATCGCACCAATGACAGCGGCTAAATCCTCCGCCCCCCACGTGATGCCGGCAAGACGGGCACCGACAATCGCATAAGTGCCAAGCGCAAAGACCGCCTCGGGCACTTCGGTGGCAACGGGTACAATCCGGGTATGGCCGCGCGCCGTGCCATGCTGTGCTTCAAACGCATCAAGATAATGGCCAAGCTGAACACAGTCATGCGCTGAGCCTGCCTTGGGCAACATGATACCGTCAGGTCGCGCCGCCATCACCGCCGCCAGATCGGCGAGGGCATCGGGGGTATCAAGCGGGTTGATCCGCACATAAAGTGCACAGCGGCGGTTTGCACTCGTCAGATAGTCGCTGACGATGCTCCGCGCGGCACGCTTGTTCGCAGGCGCAACCGAATCCTCAAGATCAAGGATCACCGCATCGGGGGCAAAGCTTTCGGATTTCGCAATCTTCTTTTCGCTGTCACCGGGGACGAAGAGCATCGAGCGGTACATATCAGTCCTTGGGTTTGCGGTGCATCAGCGCGGATCGTTTGCAACTGCCAACAAGCTCATCGCGCTGATTATAGGCACGGTGCGCGAAGATGATAATCCCGTTTTCAGGCCGCGATTTGCTTTCACGGATTTCAAGCACCTCGCTTTCGATATGAAGCGTGTCGCCGTGGAAGACGGGGGCTGGAAAGCGCACTTCATCCCAGCCGAGATTGGCAACCGTCGTGCCAAGGGTGGTATCCCCAACCGAAATCCCAACCATCAGCCCAAGCGTGAAAGTGCTGTTGACGATCCGTGCGCCGTAGTGCGATCCGCGCATATATTCTTCGTCAAGGTGGAGTGCCGCTGGATTATGCGTCAACGCGCTGATGAACAGATTGTCGGCCTCAGTCACCGTTCGGTGCATAAAATGCTTGAACATCTGACCAACGTGAAATTCTTCAAAATAGAGACCGGGCATATGAAGGCTCCTTATCTGTCTGCTATAGAACTCTGGCGGCTATAGCCAGTCTGGAATTGGTTCGGCTGCAATCAGCGTTTCAGGCTCAACACGGTTTGCGACGACAGCGAACCTATCGCCGTCA
>JAYUIX010000046.1:0-2956 GCA_043765635.1 Sphingomonadales bacterium | reverse complement strand
GTTGGCAGCAACGCCGCCGACCAAGAAATCTCCACGCAATTTCTACGCATCCCGACACTGGGTGACCGGATGAAGGCAATAACCCCAGCAACGCGCGTGGTCGCCGTCTCTGGCAAAGACCGCGCGGCAGTGATGATGGGCGGCAAGACTGCGGACACGACAATCTGGTGGAATGGCAAAGCGTTTGGCACTTATGCGGGTAAGGAGGCCAGCCTGCCCCCAACGCTTGCCGCGATCAATGCGCGCGCGACAGCGGCAATTGCCAAGCCGCTGATCCAGAAACTGCCAGCAGGTTGCGTGGGCCGCGCGCGCGCTGTGCCCGTGTCCACCACTGAAACCGTCGGTACGCTCAAACCCCGCAAGGCGGGCAATGCCAGCGGTTGGCGCTCAACGCCTGAGTTCGACATGATGACGCTAGACGTTGCGCTCGCCGCCGCAAACCAGCTCAAACTCGGCCAAGGCGCAGCGACTGACGTGCTGGCGGTCAGCTTCTCAGCGACTGATTATGTCGGGCATAGTTTTGGCACCAGCGGCGCGGAAATGTGTACGCAGATGGCGATGCTCGACGCGGTGCTGGGGAAGCTCTTTGCCACGCTCGACAAAAGCGGGATTGAGTACACCGTTGTCCTTACCGCTGATCACGGCGGGCATGACTTGACCGAGCGTAATGATATCCAAGGCCTGCCCGCCGCAGAACGCGTTGACATCATGCTCTCCGCACAAGCCGTTGGTGGCCGTCTCGCCAAGCAATTCAGCCTTGGTGACAATGCCCTGATCGGGCGCGCGCCATTTGGCGATATGTATCTGCGCGCGAGCGTGCCCGCCGATAAGCGCGCCGCCGTCCGCGATGCCGCCGTCGCCTTCTACCGCGCGCACCGCCAGGTTGCCGCCGTCTTCACCAAGGATGAACTCATCGCGGCACCACCCCCCGCAGGCCCGGTTGACGAATGGAGCCTGATCGAACGCGCCAAGGCAAGCTTTGACGCTGAACGTTCGGGCGATTTCCTCGTGCTGCTCAAACCCTATGTCACGCCGATCCCTGACGCATCATTCGGCTATGTCGCCACCCACGGTTCCCCATGGGGCTATGACCGCCGCGTGCCAATCCTCTTCTGGTGGAAGGGGGCAGCAGCCTTTGAGCAACCAAACGCAGTGGAAACAGTGGACATCATGCCAACGCTTGCCAGCCTGATTGGCCTACCCGTGCCCGCATCCGAGATTGACGGGCGCTGCCTTGATCTCGTGGCGGGTGCGGAGAGCAATTGCGGGGGATAGAAGGGGGATGGGGGTGTGGGTTTGAAATCAACCTGTGAGGTCAAAAACCCCGTCGCCCCGTACTCGACAGGCGGCTTAACTAATTCCTCTACAATGTTGATCAATGCAGCCGAGAAAAAAGCCTAGCGCGCATCAAACTTGCGGTCAAACGCTTCGACATCAATCGTCTTGGTCATAATAGAGTTCCTTTTCGTCATCGCGCGCTGCGCGCCGAGATGATTCTAATCGCTTCACCGCGCGCTGTTGCAACAACTATAATGACAGATTACGAATTATCTTTTCGTAAGGGCCAGCCTTGGCGTTTGGCAAAGGGGTGGCCAAATAATGTACTCAAACAATGCTTACCGCCCCGACATCGACGGGTTGCGTGCGGTCGCGATTTTGCCGGTGGTCTTTTATCATTCGGGGCTTGGGTTGTTTCCCGGCGGCTATATTGGGGTTGACGTCTTCTTCGTCATCTCGGGCTTTCTGATCACGGGCATCATCGCGCGTGAGGTGGACGCGGGGCGGTTTTCGATCCTTGGCTTTTATGAGCGGCGCGCGCGGCGGATATTGCCTGCGCTGATGGTGATGCTGGCGTTTGTGCTGTGCGCCGCGAGCTATGCTTTCTTTCCCGGTGATTTTGCGAAACTGCCCCAATCGGCGCTGCTGACGGCGCTGTTTGTGTCCAACATCGGTTTTTTCCTTGAGACGGGCTATTTCGCGGGCAGTGCGGAAACGGTTCCGCTGCTGCACACGTGGTCGCTCGCGGTGGAGGAGCAGTTCTATCTTGGCTTTCCGATCCTGCTGATCTTGATTGCGCGCTTTATGCCCGCGCGGCGGACGGCGATTTTGGTGGCGATCACGCTTTTGTCGTTTGCGGTTGCGGTCGCGACGCAGGCGAGCGGATCGGGCTTTGCCTTTTACCTGCTGCCCCCGCGCGCGTGGGAGTTGTTCATCGGGGTGCTCATCGCGGTGGGCGCATTCCCCGCGATCAGGCTGCGCTGGCTGCGTGAGGGGGTGGCGTTTGCCGGGCTGGCGGCGATTGCCTATGCCGCGCTTAGCTTTGACAAGACGACGGTATTTCCCGGTGTCAACGCGCTGTTCCCGGTGCTTGGCGCGGCGGCGTTAATCCTGTGCGCGCCGGGAACATTTACGGGCCGCCTGCTTGAAAGCGGGCCGATGGTCGGGATCGGCTTGATCTCATACTCTCTGTATTTGTGGCACTGGCCGCTGATCGTGTTCACTGAATATGTGACTGATACGCGGCTGGCGGGGTGGGTAAGCGTGGCGGTGATCAGTGCGTCGTTTATCGCGGCCTTGCTCTCATGGCGGTTTGTTGAGCGACCGTTCCGCAGCACGTCCGCGTTTGATCGCCGCGCTGTTTTTCGCTGGACGGGGGCAAGCATGGCGCTTGCCTGTGCCGCATCGCTCGCTCTGATGACAACCAGCGGCTGGCCCGCGCGCTTTTCGCCCGAAACGCTGCGGATGGAGGCGGCGCGGAACGACGTCAGCCCAGTGCGCGACGTGTGCCTCACTGATGAGATTGGCGGCGCTCGCCCGCTCTGTACGCTCGGCGCGCGGGTGCCACCCACCACCATCTTGTGGGGGGATAGTCACGGTGTTGAGCTGGCGTGGGCGATCTCGGAAGATCTGACACAGCGGCGGGAGGCGCTGATCCAGCGGACGCGCGGCAGTTGCC
>JAYUIX010000045.1:0-2969 GCA_043765635.1 Sphingomonadales bacterium | reverse complement strand
CCGCGCAGCTTAGTGACGACGACGCCGCGCTCGGCCTCGCTGCTTCGTTCGCTGCTCAAGACTGAGGGTGTGATCGTGCGGCGCGGGGCAACACGTGACAACCCCTATTTGCCGGCCGCGTTTACCAAATCGGTGACGGCACTCTATGCCGGAACGCGGATTGGGCGGCAGGAACTTGACGGCGAACTGATCGAGGATGTCAAAGGCGCGCTGTGGAAACGCGATACGATCGAACGTGCGCGGGTGAGTGCGTTGCCCGAAGTGCGCCGCGTTGTTGTCGGCGTTGATCCGTGCGCGAGTGTTGGCGGCGATGCCTGCGGGATCGTCGCGGTTGCGCTTGGGAATGACGGCAAGGCCTATGTGATTGAGGATGCAAGCGTGATCGGTGAAGCGCCCGATGGCTGGGCCCGCGCGGTGGCGGCCTGTGCGGATCGCAACGCGGCGGATAAGGTGGTGGCCGAGGCGAATAACGGCGGCAAAATGGTCGAAAACGTCCTGCGCGGCGCGGATTGCAACATGCCAATCAAGCTCGTCCACGCATCGCACGGCAAGACAGCGCGCGCCGAGCCAGTGGCCGCGCTCTACGCGATGGGCAAGGCATTTCACGTCGGCACGTTCCCCGATTTGGAGGACGAACTGTGCGGCCTGATCAGCGGCGGCGGCTACGAAGGGCCGGGCCGATCACCCGACCGTGCCGATGCCTTGGTGTGGGCGATGACTGAGCTGATGCTTGGGAAAGCGATGGGGAATGGGCCGAGGATTACGGGGTTTTGAGGGGGTGACGGGTAACATTTACTTGAATTCGCCAAATAATCCGCCATATTCTTTACTGAACATAGAAATACAGGATATGCGGTGAAGAAATTCTGGGCCTTTCTTCGTGATCCGAAAAATCTCGCTGTTATCGCCATGATCGGCGGCGGCGTTGGCTGGCTGTGGAGCGAAATGAAGCCCGCCAAATCTGCCGATCCACCCGCCATCACCAATAGTGTGATCGTAAACCAGAATGCGGCTGCTGAAAATGGTGACGCGATCAATGCTGCACCCGGTGCCGTGGTCATCAGTGAACGGAATGAGGACGGGGTACAGTGATCGCAGCGCGCACAATCGCCGCATCATGTGCCCTGATCGGTTGGCTAATCGCGCCGCCGCTCTCAGCGCAAACGACCCAGACGGCCAAAGCGAACGGCCCGTGTTCGGCGGCGATTAATGCCGGGGCGGGAGCAACGGTTTTCAACAAAATCAACTGCCCCGCAATTGATGCAAAAACCAAAGCCGCCATCATGAAGCTGGAGGCGAAGGGCGCACAAAATACGAAGGTTGACCGTGATCAGGCGCAAGCCATTACGGCACTTAAGGGAAGCGATGCAGGCCAAGAGGAGCGTATCAAAAAACTGGAAGAAACCGTTGCAGGCTTCCTGATTAATGCCCAATCGCCCGGCGCATCGAGCGAAGATGTCGCAATCGCATCCGCCATCGAACGCGGCGATGCAACGGCTGCGGCGAGACTGATCCGCGCCAAGGCGGGCCGCAACATCAAGCAGGCGGCACAGCTTTACCTGCAAGAGGCGCAGTTGCTGGCAACCAAGGATGTCCGCCTCGCCATTCGCGCGGCGACGGACTCGGCGAATGCCGATCCAACCAATTTCTGGACATGGATCGAACTGTCGCGCCTCCACCAAGCGGCGGGGTCACTGCCGCAAACACGGAGGACGGCGGAGGCGGCGTTGCAGCATAGCACCAACGAACGCGAGCGCGCCGTTGCCGAACATGAACTTGGCGACATCGCCGTTGTTGAAGGAAAATTAGACGCCGCAAAACGGCACTTTCAGTCATTTCTATCGGCCTCGCAAGCCGGAGCAGAGGCAAACCCCGACGACGTAACCATGCAGCGTGATCTTTCGATCAGCCATCACAAGCTCGGCGATGTTGCGGTGGCGCAGGGCGATCTGGCGGGCGCGCGCACGGCTTATGCTGCCAGCCTTGCGATCTTCGGGCGGCTGGCGGCGTCTGACCCCGGCAATGCGGTGTCGCAGCGTGATCTTTCGGTGAGCCATATCAGGCTCGGCGATGTTGCGGTGGCGCAGGGCGATCTGGCGGGTGCGCGTACGGCTTATGGTGCCAGCCTTGCGATTGCGCAGCGGCTGGCGGCGTCCGACCCCGGCAATACAGGGTGGCAGCGTGATCTTTCGGTGAGCCATAACAAGCTCGGCAATATTGCGGTGGCGCAGGGCGATCTGGCGGGTGCGCGCACGGCTTATGCTGCCAGCCTTGCGATCTTCGGGCGGCTGGCGGCGTCTGACCCCGGTAATGCGGTGTCGCAGCGTGATCTGTTTGTCAGTCATGACCGGATGGCGCGGCTTGCCGAAGCCTCGGGCGATGTCGCGGGGGCGATCCGCGAATTTGCGGCGGGTGAGGCGATCCTCGTCGCGCTGATCGCGCGGGTGGGGGATCATCCGGGGTTTGTCCGCGATCTGGCGAATGTGCGCGGGCAGATTGCGTGGCTGCGGGCGAAGTGATGCTGGCGGGACGGGTTTCGGGGGGCATTGTTCATTACCGTCGTCACTCCCGCGAAGGCGGGAGTCCATCTCTTGAGGGGCGATCATGGCGCGTGACATTGTGCCTATCGTCTATTTGTTGGCGAGTCACCGCAACGGCACCTTATATGCGGGCGTCACGTCCAACCTGATGCAACGGCTTTATCAGCACCGGGAGGGCGTAATTGATGGTTTCAGTAAAGACTATGGCACCAAACGGCTGGTCTGGTTTGAAGCGATGAGACCATGGAAAGCGCAATTATTCGCGAAAAGCGGATCAAGACATGGAACCGCCCTTGGAAAATCAAGCTGATTGAAGCGGCAAATCCTGACTGGCGCGATTTGGCGATTGACCTTGGGTTTGCGGTGGTGGCTTCGACGCGGGCTAAATAGGCTGGGTTAACTTGGCACGCGCGGGAGATGGATCCCCGC
>JAYUIX010000044.1:0-8717 GCA_043765635.1 Sphingomonadales bacterium | reverse complement strand
TCGCTGGCGTCGAACTTGACCGCAAGGTTCTGGCCGACATGGCGATGCATGAAGCCGCAATGTTTAGCACCATCATCGCGCAGGCGAAGGCGGCACTGCCTCAGGCAGCATAAGCTTCCACTTTCGTAAAGCGCAAAAGGGCGTGGGCGGCACTTGCCGTTCGCGCCCTTTTGCTTATTTCGTACCCCGTCATTCCCGCGCAGGCGGGAATCCATAAACTCAGAGGCTTCAATGGAAAAACAAGCATTTGTTTACATTCTAGCCAAGAGCAAACACGCGGCGCTCTATATCGGCGTTACCTCAAACTTGCTCGGTTGTCTTTACCAACACCGCGAAGGGTTGATCAAAGGCCACACGTCCCGCTACGGCATTTATCATCTTGTTTATTTCGAGACTTTTTCTGACATGCCGTCCGCGATCAAACGCGAAAAGCAGTTGAAGAAATGGTAGCGGGATTGGAAAATCAACCTGATCGAAGGGTCAAATCCTGAATGGGTCGATTTGGGAATTGGATTTGGATTTGATCCAGTGAAGAAAAAATAGTGTGGCATTAACAATCGCCGTCATTCCCGCGAAGGCGGGAATCCATATGCACAAGCGGCGATTGTTGAGCGTAGATTTCGAACTTCAGAGAATATGGATTCCCGCCTTCGCGGGAATGACGGGAAAGAGAATTACGTGACTGACATAGATAATATATGCCGCGAACTGATGAAAAAAATTGAGGCTGCGACCGATCTAGAGTCCCTTGAACAAGCGCGAATTCAGGTTCTCGGCAAGAAAGGTGCTATGCCTGCACTCTGGAATGAATTGCGCAAGCTCCCGCCTGATGAATTGCGCAGTCGCGCTCCTGCATTTCATAATTGGGATGGCGCGATAAACGGCACGATTGTGGCTCAGAAGACCATTTTCGAAAGTGCAGCACTGAACGCGCGCCTTGCAACCGAGCGGCTTGATATGACGCTGCCTGCGCCAATTCTCCCACAAGGGTCAATCCACCCTGTCAGCCAAGTGATGGATGAGCTTGCCGAGATTTTTGCCGATATGGGCTTTGCCGTTGCCGAAGGGCCCGAGATTGAGGATGACTGGCATAATTTTACAGCACTCAACATCCCAGAAACGCACCCGGCGCGCGCGATGCACGATACGTTTTATTTTGGAGACAATCATAAGATGGACGGGCGGCAATTCCTGCTCCGAACCCACACATCTCCTGTCCAAATTCGCACCATGACGAGCGCAACGCCGCCGATCCGGATTATCGCGCCGGGGCGTGTCTATCGCTCTGACTCTGATGCAACGCATACGCCGATGTTTCACCAGATCGAGGGGCTGGTGATCGATAGGGGCATTCACATGGGCCATCTCAAATGGACGCTAGAGACCTTCCTCAAGGCATTTTTTGAACGTGACGATGTCGTGCTGCGGCTGCGACCCTCTTACTTTCCGTTCACTGAACCAAGTGCGGAAGTTGACGTTGGCTACACACTCATCAACGGCAAGCGCGTGATTGGCGGCAGTGACGGCTGGATGGAGGTGCTCGGGTCGGGCATGGTGCACCCTAAAGTGATTGCCGCGTGCGGGCTTGATCCTGAAATATATCAGGGCTTTGCCTTTGGCACAGGTGTTGATCGTCTCGCGATGCTCAAATACGGGATGGATGATTTGCGCGCCTTTTTCGACGGCGATCTGCGCTGGCTCAAACATTACGGGTTTGCAGCGCTTGATGTCCCGACTTTGAGCGGAGGCGTAGGCTCATGAAATTCTCGCTTAGTTGGCTCAAAGAGCATCTTGATACTGACGCCGATATCACCACCGTCTCCGAAACTCTAACCCGGATCGGGCTTGAGGTTGAAGCTGTGGATAACCCTGCGGATAAGTTAGGGGCATTTCGCATTGCCAAGGTTTTGAGCGCGGCCCCCCACTCGCAGGCGGACAAGCTGCAAGTGCTTGTCGTCGATGCAGGTGATGGCCCGCTCCAAGTCGTCTGCGGCGCACTAAATGCACGGGCTGGCATGATCGGTGTGTTTGGATCGCCGGGCGCTGTCGTGCCATCAAACGGCATGGTTTTGAAGGTCGCAGCAATACGCGGCGTTGAATCGAACGGCATGATGTGTTCAAGCCGAGAACTTGAGCTTGGCCCAGAAACACTTTGGGATCACAACGAAATTATTGAACTGGCCAGCGACGCCCCGGTCGGCGAAGTTTATGCGCTATGGGCGGGGCTTAATGATCCAGTCATCGATGTGGCGATCACCCCTAATCGGCAGGATTGTATGGGTGTGCGCGGGATTGCGCGTGATTTGGCGGCGGCGGGCCTAGGCGCGCTCAGGCCGCTTGCCGAAGTGTATCGGATGACCGCGCTTGCCCCCGTCGCGGGCACAGATCCCGCACCTTTGGTGCGCACTGACGATCCCGAGGGTTGCCCTGCATTCTTCGCACAGGCGGTGTCAGGCGTGACCAACGGAATGTCGCCCGAGTGGATACGCGCCAAATTAAACGCGATTGGCCAAAAGCCGATTTCGGTACTGGTCGATATCACCAATTTCATTTCGATTGATCTTGGTCGGCCGCTCCATGTCTATGACCGCGCCAAACTCACCGGGCCGCTGGTCGCGCGCAAGGCGATGGACGGCGAGCAAGTCGTCGCGCTCAACGGCAAGACCTATACACTGGGTGCAGGCATGACGGTGATCGCCGATGACATGATGGTGCACGATATCGGCGGCATTATGGGCGGCGAACATTCGGGCGTGTCCGATACCACAACCGACGTGCTGATCGAGTGCGCCTATTTTACGCCTGAGCATATCGCACGGACGGGGCAAGCACTCGCGCTGACCAGCGACGCGCGGCAACGCTTCGAGCGCGGGGTTGATCCAGCGTTTCTCGACGACGGACTGGCCATCGCGACCAAGCTGGTGCTTGATCACTGCGGCGGCACCGCGAGCGCGATTGTCCGTGCGGGCAGTCCGCCTGTTGCGCCACACAGCATTGCTTATGATACGGGGCATTGCCTGCGGCTCGGCGGAATTGATGTCAGCCCCGATAAACAGAAGCAAATCCTCACATCACTTGGCTTTTCTGTTGATTCCACGTGGCAGGTCATAGTGCCGTCATGGCGTCGCGATATTGATGGGTCGGCTGATTTGGTCGAAGAAGTCGTTCGCATGGTCGGGCTTGATAATGTCCCCGCAACCCCGCTGCCCCGCGCTGAGGGTGTTGCCAAGCCAACCGCAACCCCAATCCAAAAAATTGAGCGCAAGGTGCGCCGGAGTGCGGCTGCACGCGGCCTCAACGAAGCAATCAACTGGTCATTTTTGCCCGAAAAAGACGCGGTAGCATTCGGGGGAGGTCATTGGAGCCTCGCCAATCCGATCAGTGAGGATATGAAGGTGATGCGGCCATCACTCCTCCCCGGCCTGCTTTCGGCGGCACGGCGCAATATTGATCGCGGCGCTGAAAGCGTGCGGTTGTTTGAAATCGGGCGGCGCTATCTGGCTGACGCTGAACCGCTGACCGCAAGCGTTGTACTCGCAGGCAATAAAGCCCCGCGCGGCTGGGCAGAAGGCAAGGCAACCAAGTTTGATGCCTTTGATGCCAAGGCCGAGGCACTTGCGCTGCTCGCATCCGCTGGTGCGCCGATTGATAATCTTCAAGTCATGGGCGAAGCCGGCGATCATTATCATCCCGGCCAATCGGGGACGCTTCGGCTTGGGCCAAAGACGATCCTTGCGCGCTTTGGAGCGCTTCATCCAGCCACTGCCAAGGCGTTTGATCTGGGAGATACGGTAATGGCGGCAGAAATTCATCTTGATGCAATCCCGGCGAAGAGGGGAGGCGGATTTATGAGAAGCCCCTTTACCCCGCCTGCACTGCAAGCGGTGACACGCGATTTTGCGTTTCTAGTGCCAGTGGATTTATCCGCGGGTGATCTTGTCCGCATAGTCAAAAATGCTGACAAGGATAATATTGTTGCTGCGCGGCTGTTTGATCAGTTCATCGGACAAGGCGTGCCTGATGGGCAGAAATCGCTCGCGTTCGAAATTACGCTTCAGCCAGCCGAAAAAAGCTACGGCGATGATGATCTCAAAGCTGTTGCTGATCGCGTAATTGCAGCGGCGGGTAAGCTGGGTGCTGTCTTGCGTGGGTGAAGCTATAGCGATCACCTCAGGCAGCCTCACCGCGACAATCGCGCATCGCGGGGCTGAATTGCAAAGCCTGAAGAACTCCGACGGCAACGAGTATCTGTCGGATGGCGATCCGGCCTTTTGGAGCGGGCGGGCGCCGCTGCTGTTTCCGATTGTCGGACGGTTGAATGAGGATCGGCTGCGGTTGGGCGACGCAAACTATAATATGCTCAAGCATGGTTTCGCGCGCAAATCGGACTTTAGCCTGATTGATCAGTCTGAAAATGCCGTGCGCTTTCGGCTAAGTGATAGCGCCGAAACGCGCGCGCAATATCCGTTCGCTTTTGAATTGGATGCGCATTTCCGTGTTGAGGGCACCACGCTCCACATGAAAGTAACTGTGCGCAATACGGGTGATACCTATCTGCCCTTTAGCTTTGGCTATCACCCCGCCTTTGCCTGGCCGCTGCCCGGTGGCGGCGCACGCGGTGATCATTACATTCACTTTGAGGCCGATGAGCCTGCCGCGCTCTGCCGTTTGACGCCTGATGGCTTGATCCAGCCCGATTTTGTAGCAACGCCGGTTTGTGGCAATCAGCTTATGCTTGCAGACGCCCTTTTTGAACAGGATGCGCTGATCTGGAAAAGCCTCGCCAGCCGCCGTCTGTGTTATGGGGCAACGGGGCACACCAGCCTTGATATCAGATTTCCTGATACTGACTGGCTTGGCATCTGGACGAAACCGGGGGCAGGCTTTGTCTGTATAGAGCCGTGGGCCGGGAGCGCTGATCCCGAAGGTTATCAAGGTGATTTCAATGACAAGCCTGGCGTCATGAGGCTTGCGCCACAGCAAGAGCGCCGCTTTCGCATGGATGTGATGCTGGTTACTTGATGCAATTGGCTGAACGCTATGCTTTACTGCAATTTGGCTGGGTGGGAGTGTCGCCAATGCGTATCGTACAAAAAACCGTTTCATCCCTCGCAATCGCGGCGTTGCTCGCTTCGTGCGGTGGAGGCGGCGGAAGCACTGGCGGTGGCGCGACCGGGGCGAGTCCGCCGCCTTCTCCGCCGCCAACGGACACCTCTTGTTCACTACGCAGCCGACAGGATTTTGCGCTGTCCGCGCTCAACGCCGACTATCTTTTCCCCGAAACGCTGCCCGCCAATACTGATTCAACACCTTTTGCCACCGTCAGCGACTATCTGGATTTTCTGACCGCAACCGCGCGCACCCAACGGCGTGACCGCTTCTTCACCTTCATCACCTCAATTGCCGAGGAAAATGCGTTCAACACATCGGGCGCAACCGCAGGTTTTGGTATCCGGTTGATGAATGATGCAACCACGCGGCGCACCTTCATTATAGAGGCATTTGAAGGCGCGCCAGCACTTGCCGCCGGGATTGATCGCGGTGCAGAGATTGTCGCGATCGGCACCGCAGCAAACGCGCTGCGCAACGTTAGTGACATTATCGCGGCAGAAGGCATCGCAGGTGTAAGCGCCGCGATAGGGCCGAGTACCGCTGGTCTTACCCGGATCTTGCGGATTACCGACGCGCAAGGGACGCGCGATCTGAGCGTCACTAAGGCCAACTTCTCACTCTCACCCGTCTCCTCGCGCTACGGCTCGCGGATTATCGAGGATAGTGGCAGGCGGATTGGCTATCTCAACCTACGCACCTTTATTTCGTCAGCCGACCCGCAATTGCGCGCGGCGTTTGATATGTTTCGCAGCAACGGGATTAGCCAGTTCATCATTGATTTCCGCTATAATGGCGGCGGACTGGTTTCAACGGCGGAACTGATGGGTGATTTGCTCGGTGGCAATCGTTCACGCAGCGAGGTGTTTTCAACGACCATCTTCCGCCCCGAACGCAGCGCAAACAACGAAACCAAACGCTTCAATCCGCAATCACAGTCAGTCAGCCCAGTCAAAATCGCGTTTATCACGACGGGTGCCAGTGCTTCGGCAAGTGAGCTTATCATAAACTCGTTCGCGCCCTATCTTCGGGCTGACCTTGCGCTAATTGGCGGCAATACATTTGGCAAGCCCGTCGGCCAGATCGCAGTTGACCGCGCGGCGTGTGATGATCGGCTGCGGATCGTTGCCTTTTCAACGCGCAATGCGATTGGCTTTGACGATTATTTCAGCGGGCTTGCCGCCAGCGTCGGCACGACCTGCCAAGCCACCGACGATGTCACTCGCCAACTCGGTGACTCGCAAGAAGCCTCTGTGCGGACAGCGCTTGATTTCCTTGCGGGGAGAAGCTGCACACCGATTGTGGCTGGCGGGCAAACCAGCCAATCAGCCCGCTTGGCCGCACAGCCAACGATGCTTTCGCCCGCCAACCCAAGTGCGGCGCAACGCGAAATTCCGGGGCTGTTCTGATCCTAACGGCTGAGCAAAAATACCGCATGTTCGGCGAGCAAGTTTGCGCCCGCCGCTGTGGTCGTCTTGTCGCCGCTTAGGAACCATTGCCCCTCAATCCTGACGTCCCGCTCCTTCAGAAATCCCCGGAAATCGTCAATCGTGACATGATGGATGTTGGGCGTATCATACCAACGTGCAGGAAGTTGGTGCGTCACTGGCATCCGCCCGCCCCACATCAGCGACACGCGAATCCGCCACTGCGCAAAATTGGGGAAGGAGACGAATGCCTTGCGGCCAACGCGGAGAAGCTGCTCAAGCACAAGATCAGGCCGCCTTGTCGTCTGGAGCGTCTGACTAAGGATCGCATAATCAAACGCAGCCTGCGGGTAATCGGCGAGATCCGTATCAGCATCGCCTTGGATGACCGAAAGCCCGCGCGCCATCGCCGATGAGACATTGCCCGCATCAATCTCCATGCCGCGTGCATCGCAGCGCTTATCATCGCGCAGTGCTGCCATAAGGTCACCATTGCCGCAACCGACATCAAGCACGCGCGCGCCGGGTGCAATGTTGGCAGCAATGATCGCAAGATCGGGGCGAAGCTCTGTCATAATCCCCCCGCCCGGATGAACCCATCAACCACCCGGTCAAATTCGGGCACGTCGAGGAAAAACGCGTCATGACCAAAGGGGCTGGCGATTTCGACGAAGCTGACCGCCGCACCTGCTGCATTAAGCGCCTTGACCACGATGCGCGATTCCGCCGTTGGGTAAAGCCAATCAGTATCAAAGCTGACAAGACAAAAGCGCGTTTTCGTGCCCCGAAACGCATTGGCAAGGACGCCGCCATAATCTTCGGCCAAATCCCAATAATCAATCGCGCGCGTGATATAGAGGTAGCTGTTGGCATCGAACCGGTCGGTAAAACTCAGCCCCTGATGGCGGAGATAGCTTTCGACCTGAAAATCGGCATCAAATCCGAACGTTTTGGCCTCACGGTTTTGCAACTGTCGTCCGAATTTCTCGGTCAGCCCTTGTTCGGAAAGATAAGTGATGTGCGCCGCCATCCGTGCAACCGCTAGGCCAGCATCGGGCGTCTTACCGCCAGCATAATAATCGCCGCCGCGCCAATTGGGATCGGCCATGATCGCCTGCCGCCCAACCTCGTGAAAGGCAATATTCTGGGCCGAATGGCGCGAGGTCGAGGCTATGATGAGGGCTGCTTTGACGCGATCAGGGTAAGTTGCAGCCCAGCTCATCGCCTGCATCCCGCCCATTGAACCGCCAACAATCGCATGAAGCCGCGCGATCCCGAGATGATCCATCAGCAGCGCCTGTGCGCGCACCATGTCACGGATCGTGATCACCGGAAAGCGCATCGCAAAGGGTGTGCCGTCTCCGCTATCTGTTTCGGGGCCAGAAGATCCCATACAGCCGCCGATGACGTTGGTGCTAATCACACAGAAATGGTCGGTATCAATCGGCTTTCCCGGCCCGATCATTCGCGTCCACCAGCCGGGTTTGCGCGTGATTGGGTGATTTGATGCCGCGTGCTGATCGCCAGTAAGCGCGTGGCAGATTAGGATCGCATTCGAAGAATCGCCGTTCAAAACGCCGTAGCTTTCATAAGCAATTTCAACTGGCGTGAGGGCACCGCCGCCATCAAGCGCGAGCGGCCCGAGCAATTTAACATAGGCGTTGAGGCCAAAACGCTGATCTTCGGTCATTGGATCAGGGGGCTAAGGCGCGCACCCCCATCTTGTCAATCAATCGCACGCTGCTTAAGGCTTGACCCTATGACAGCACCACAACCAAAACCCTGGATCATGGCCATCGCACCTTATGTGCCGGGCAAGTCTACCACCGATGACGGCCGCAAGGTGATCAAGCTCTCCTCAAACGAAAATCCGCTTGGCACCAGCAAAGAGGCGATTGCTGCCTTCACAGAGCATAAACGCGATCTTGAGCGCTATCCTGATGCGAGTGCTGCGAATTTGCGCGAAGCCCTCGCGGCCAAATATGATCTTGATCCGGCGCGGATCATCTACGGCACGGGTTCGGACGAAATCCTCCACCTGATCACAGGTGCCTATGCCGGACACGGTGATGAGGTGATCCATGTCAAATACGGTTTTGCCGTTTATGAAATCGCGGCACGGCGGGTGGGTGCCACAGTGGTGGTTGCGCCAGACAATGACTACGCAAGTGATGTCGATGC
>JAYUIX010000043.1:0-2977 GCA_043765635.1 Sphingomonadales bacterium | reverse complement strand
AAGGATTGGTGATCGAGCTTGATGGTGATACGCATGGCCACCAATTGGAATATGACCGCGCAAGAACTGTTTATTTGGAAAGCCAAGGATTTAGAGTGTTGAGATTAACCAACAGTGAAGTGCGCAATAACCTCGAAGGTGTGCTGATAGTGATTGCGGAGCAACTGGGGTCATCCCCTCTCCCCGGCCCTCTCCCCATAGGGGAGAGGGGGATTTGAGCAGCGGCCTGCTCCCCACTGGATTTCGTGACCGCTTGCCGCCCGAGGCTGATGCCTCGGCGCGGCTGGTGCGGAGTATGCTCGATAGCATCGCGGCTTATGGGTATGAACGGGTGCAAACCCCGCTGGCTGAATTTGAGGCAAGCCTGACCGAGGCGCTTGGCACAAGCTCACGCGATTTGCTGCGATTTGTTGATCCAGTGTCGGGCGAAACGATGGCAGTGCGCAGCGACATTACCGGGCAGATTGGCCGGATCGCCAAAACGCGCATGGGCCATCATCTGCGCCCGCTTCGCCTGTCTTACGGCGGGCCAGTGGTCAAATTACGCAGCACGCAACTCCGCCCCGAGCGTGAGATGATGCAGGTCGGCGCTGAACTGATCGGGCGTGATAGCGTTGCCGCCGCGAGCGAGATTATCACCGTGGCGATTGAGGCACTCAAAGCGGCGGGTGTTAGCGAAATCACGCTTGATCTGACGCTGCCCGACCTGATTGATGTACTGGCGCCTGATGGCGATGTTGCGGCACTCAAAGCGCGGCTTGATGCCAAGGATGCGGGAGGAGTGTCAGCCGAATTCGCGCCGCTGATCGCCGCCGCTGGGCCATTCCCCGATGCGCTTGATCGGTTGCGTGTGTTCGATACTGGCGGCAAGCTTGCCTCACGCATTGCCGCGCTTGAAACGATTGTTGCTGGGTTGCCAAGCGATATCAACGTCACGCTCGACCCAACCGAGCGCCACGGTTTTGAATATCAGACGTGGCTCGGCTTTTCGCTCTTTTCCGCCCAAGCCTCGGGCGAAATCGGGCGCGGCGGCAGTTACCGGATTGGCGACGAAGCCGCGATTGGATTTTCGGCATATATTGACCCGCTGATCGATGCTGGCCTCGCGCGCGGCGAACGGCGGCGTCTGTTCCTGCCGCTTGGCACCACGCCCGAACAAGCGTCGGCGCTGCGCAAGGCAGGTTGGGTCACCGTGGCTGGGCTTGAGGACAGCGACACCGCCGCGGCGCAAATCTGTTCGCACATCTTGAACGATGGGGGAGTGATTGCACTTTAAGAAACCAAATCCGTTCGCCCTGAGCTTGTCGAAGGGCTGTTCTTCTTTTCCGACGCGCGGAGAAGAAAGGGCAGGGCTTCGACAAGCTCAGCCCGAACGGGTTTGTTTTAATCTGAACTCATCAAGCTAACGTCAACTGCCCTCACTCTTTGGCTGCTCTGATGCAGCCTTGCGCCGCTGTTCCATCCGATCCTTAATTTCAGCGCGACAGCCTTGCGAAAGCTGGCTTGCCTTGTCCTTCAAACAGGACTTCATCGCGCCGCGCTCTGGCTTGCCCTCTCCGGTGAAGCACAGCGTGCGCACCTCTTTGCGGCACTCGGCACCAAGCCGTTGCCGCTCCTGCGCCACGCCAGCCGATGCCACCAGTGCCAGTGAAGCACATTCAAAAACCCATTTCTTCATAATCCACCTCTTGATCATGCGCTTTCGAGTAGACCTTGCGGCCCTGAGGCAATAACGCACGGCGCGGATAAACCCTTCGCGAACAGGATCATCATGGCAAATGTAACCGTAATCGGCGCGCAGTGGGGCGATGAGGGCAAGGGCAAGATTGTCGATTGGCTCGCCAGCCGCGCCGATGTCGTCGTGCGTTTTCAGGGCGGGCATAATGCCGGGCATACGCTCGTCGTCGATGGCGCGGTGTATAAGCTCAGCTTGCTACCGAGCGGGATCGTTCGCGGCACGATGTCGATGATCGGCAACGGCGTTGTGCTTGATCCCTGGCATTTCCGCGACGAAGTGGCGAAGCTCGCGGGGCAAGGCGTGACGATCACACCCGACAACCTCCACATCGCCGAAACCTGCCCGCTGATCCTGCCGTTCCACCGCGACTTGGATGGCCTGCGCGAAGATGCGTCGGCATTCAAGATCGGGACGACGCGGCGCGGCATTGGCCCGGCGTATGAGGACAAAGTCGGGCGTCGCGCGATCCGGGTGTGTGACCTTGCGCATCTCGAAAGCCTCGCGCCACAGATTGACCGGCTGTGCGCGCATCATGATGCGTTGCGCGCCGGGTTTGGCGAGCCGCCGATTGATCGTGATGCGCTCATGACAGCCCTGTCGGAAATCGCCCCCGCCATCCTGCCCTACGCCAAACCCGTCTGGCACGAACTCAACCAAGCCCGCCGCGCCGGAAAACGCATCCTGTTCGAAGGGGCACAAGGGATGCTGCTCGATGTCGATCATGGCACTTATCCGTTCGTCACATCATCGAACACGGTCAGCGGCACAGCAGCCAGCGGCTCAGGCCTCGGTCCCTCCGCGGCAGGATTCATCCTCGGCATCGTCAAAGCCTATACCACCCGCGTTGGCGCTGGCCCCTTCCCCACCGAACTCGAAGACGAAACTGGCCAGCGCCTCGGCGAACGCGGCCATGAATTCGGCACCGTCACGGGGCGCAAACGCCGCTGTGGCTGGTTCGACGGCGTCCTCGTTCGCCAATCAGTCGCGGTCAGCGGGATCACGGGCATCGCGCTCACCAAACTCGACGTGCTCGACGGGTTCGCGACACTCAAAATCTGCGTCGGCTACCGCTTGAACGGCAAAACCTACGACTACCTCCCCCCGCACGCCAACGATCAGGCCGCCGTCGAACCTGTCTATGAAGAAATCGAAGGCTGGAGCCAGTCCACCGCAGGCGCACGCAGCTGGGCCGACCTCCCCGCCCAAGCCGTCAAATATGTAAAACGCGTCGAAGAATTG
>JAYUIX010000042.1:0-8757 GCA_043765635.1 Sphingomonadales bacterium | reverse complement strand
TCCAGCCGATAATATTGTTAAGCTCAGGCACCATCGCCTCAACCTCGGCATCGCTCGCGGCGATCCGGGCAAGCGAGGCAATCTTGCGGACGGTTTTTGAATCAACTGACATGGCGGAGCGCGTAGCAGCGCGCACCCGTGGCTTCAACCCATGCGCTATTCAAATACATCGCCAACGGGTTCATCTCCGACAAAGACTTGGCGGCGTTTAACCTCGCGGATGGTGATTGGTTTTTCGCTGATTGCTTTTGCCAGCGCCTTGCGGAGCCGATTCAGGTCTGCAACCGTTGTTTGATCAGTCGCAATATCAAAACGACCAGCCCACTTTCCGTCTTTCAGCACAAAGCGGTTGGTCATCGCTACGCAGGTATCGCATTGCTGAATGAGTTGCACCGCTTCGCTATCGCCTTTCTTGTATATTAACAGGCAGTGCGTTGCTGTTTCACAAGATACATCTTGCGCCAGAGTTCTCAGTAGCTCTTCGGGCAATGCGATATCTTGCGGGATAACTTTTATCCGTCGGTCAAGCGACTTTGGGTCACTTGTCTGTGTGCCCTCCCAGCGATTTTCGAGCTTGAGCGCCTTTGCTGCCGCCACTTTAATCGCGGGCGTATCGCCCGATTTAGCGAGGCGCTGAACCGCCGCCTGCCCCGACGCGCCAAAATCAAAGCGCATGGCTGTCCAGTCAAATTTCTCTACTGTCACCTTGCCAGACTCTAGCCGCGCGAGCTGGCTCGCGGTTGACCATGCGCCAAAATTGATGATCGGCATCGCAAGGACAAACGCAAGCAGGCAAAGCCCAATCGCAAGCCGCACATTGGCTGGGCGGATACCCCCCATCCACCCACCGCGCTTGCGGATCAGGGTGACAAGATAGGCGAGACCATAAGCACAGGCGATGCCGCCAAAAACAACCGCCCACAATCGGTCAGGCGTCAGGCCGTATTGATTGATCCGCAGCCCCGTCGAAATCGCGGCGATGATTCCGAGTGGTAGCAGCGTTATCCCGAGTGCCGCCGTCCCCCACCGGATCAGGGGCATCTTTGCCTCATCATCTGTCGAATCGCCAATCGCCGCGTTGGCGAGGATGATCGCAACAATCGCTGCTGAAATGACGATTGGTGTCGTCGATTTGGTCGCCTCCCATAACGGCGAAAGCCCTGTCACCAGCATTGACGCCAAGAACAGCACCAGCGCCACGCCAAGGATCGGTGCAAGCACCGAAAGCACCCTCCGCACCACCGTTTGAAGGGTTATCAATATTTTCTCGCGGTCACGCATTAAGCCAGCCGCCGCGCCAAAAGCCGCACCCGTTAGCCCCATGCCAAACCAGCTTTGCCCCATCAGATCCTTGATCGCATCAATCCCGATCAGCGCAAAAAGCTGGCCGATGAGAAAAATCAGCAGCCAGACGATCCCTGTGAACAACCAGCAGGCGAACCACAGGATGACGTTCATCCACGCCCGGTCATGTAGGTTTGGATAAGAAAGCTGCGCCAGACGCGGCGGGCGTGGCATCCCGGCATCGCCCCATGCCTGAAACAAAGGCGCTGCAATCGCCACCGTGAGCGCAGCACATGCGAGCCGCCAGCCCTCCCAATTGCTCCAGCCCTCAGGCCCACCATTCCAATAGGCGGTAAAGCCCATAATGAGCGCGGCGAACCCAGCAAAAACTGCGCTTGGAATGATCCGCCCGCGCTCAACCACAAAAGCGATTGCAACGCCCGCAATGATTAAGCCTATCGCAAGTGATATGCGCCAAGCCTCCTTGGTGCTGCCACCGCTTGAAAGCAGATATACGGATAACCCAACGACAGCACCTGCAATCGCAAGCGCCCAGCTCCGTTCTGGCCAATCAGCGGTTGCGTTTTTTGCGTCAATCATAAATTTGTCCCTCAACGCTCAACCGCTGCCATAGATGTGCAAAGAAACATAGGCAGATATGCATTGGCACGGCAGTGCCACTCGTGTAAAAATGTGCCACGTCGCTTCAGAAGGAAAAGCTATGACCGAATTCTCGCTTGATCGCCGCCAGATGCTTGGTGCCGCCGTGACCGCAGCCGCGCTTGCTCCCGCGATGGCTGGTGCCCAATCGGTGGTCGTTGGCAGTGCGCCAGCGGCTCCAGCATCGATCTACAATCCAGTCCCCCTGCCCTTTGATCCAAAGACGATCATCGGCATGTCCGAAAAGCTGATCCTGAGCCATCACGGCAATAATTACACTGGCACGGTTAAGCGGCTTGGCTCCGTCATTGGTGAACTTGGCAAGCTAGACCTCACCAAGGCTCCCGGTTTCATGGTCAATGGCCTCAAGCGCGAAGAGCTGATCGCGCAAAACTCAATGGTGTTTCACGAGATTTACTTCAGTTGCATCGGCGCGCCAAACCAGCCATCGAGGCCACTCGCCAGTGCGATTGAACGTGATTTCGGCAGCTTCGCCAAATGGGCGCTTGAATTCTCTGCAATGGGCAAGGCACTTGCGGGTGGCTCCGGCTGGGTCGTGCTCAACTGGATGGAGCGTGACAAGAAACTCATTAACGGCTGGGCCAATGATCACACGATGGCGCTTGTCGGCGGCACGCCCGTAATGGTGATGGATATGTTCGAACATGCCTATGCCATTGATTACGGCAGCAAAGCCGCCGCCTATGTCGACGCGTTCATGGCGACGATCAACTGGGCCGCAGCGGATAAGCGGTTTGTGAAGGCGAGTGCTTAACGGCTTCCCCGTAAAAAACGCTTTCCTATTTCGTTCTTTTCATGTTCTTATGTGATTATGACAGACTCGCTTGCACCGACTGCCAATCTTGAAGGCAGTATTTTTATTTTACCCTGTACCGATGGAGTGCGCGTTCATTCGTTAAAGCAACAAAGGATACAAATTCAATTTGATCGACCGTATCTTTTGTTGCTTTAAGGCCGTTTGCGTGCGGCAAGATGGCTTAATCTCATGTCATGACGCTTAACCTTATACCTCTCCCTTTGCGGGGAAAAAATTGTGCGAGCATTGTTCAAAAGCTAAGTTCTATGTTATAGCACAAATGATGAACATGACCCCGCCCCCGCGCAAGATCATCCATATCGATATGGATGCATTTTTCGCGAGCGTCGAGCAGCGTGATCATCCCGAACTTCGCGGGCATCCGGTTGCGGTAGGCGGGAACGGTGAGCGCGGGGTGGTCGCCGCTGCGAGCTATGAAGCGCGGGTATTCGGCGTGCGTTCGGCAATGGCATCGGCAAAGGCGCGGCGTCTGTGCCCCGATCTGATCTTCGTGCCGCACCGTTTTGAGGTGTACCGCAATGTCTCGCGCCAGATACGCGCGATTTTTGAGGCTTACACTCCGCTCGTTCAGCCGCTGTCGCTTGATGAGGCCTATCTTGATGTCACCGAAAACCGGATGGGCATGGCCTCGGCCACCCAGATCGCGACTGAAATTCGCGCTGCCATTTATCAAACGACAGGCCTCACCGCGTCGGCGGGGGTTTCGTACAACAAGTTTCTTGCCAAGATCGCATCGGACGTAAACAAGCCCGACGGGCTATGCGTGATTACGCCTGCGCAAGGGCCTGATTTTTCGGCTTCACTCCGGGTGCGCAAGTTCCACGGTATTGGCCCGGCAACTGCTGCAAAGATGGAACGGCTCGGCATCGCTACGGGTGCTGACTTGCGTGCCCACCCCCGCGACTATCTTGACCGCCATTTTGGCAAGGCGGGCGGTTATTATTACTGGGCCTCACGCGGGATTGATCACCGCCCGGTCAACCCCAATCAGGAGCGCAAGAGCATCGGCTCCGAAACCACATTCGCGCATGATCTGACGACGACTGACGCGTGCATGTCCGAACTTCGCCCGCTAATCGAAAGCGTCGCACGCCATGCCGAGAAACACCAAACGGGCGGGCGCACGGTGACGCTCAAACTGCGCTACGCCGATTTCAAAACGGTCACGCGCAGCCGCTCCGCCCCCCGTCCGGTTCATACCGCGCAAGAGATTGAACCGATCATCGCGCGATTGCTTGGCGGGCTGGCGCCTTTTGCCCAAGGCATCCGCTTGCTCGGCGTGACGCTTCATAATCTCGACGGCGGCGAAGGCGAAGCTGACGCACTGCCGCTGTTGGACATCATCGATGCGAACGCATAAAGCGCGCGCATGGCCCGTAAATTCCTTTACATCTTCGCAACATTGATCGTGCTGATCATTGCCTTTGCGCTCACTTACCGTCTCTTTGGCGAGTCGTTGATCCGTGGCGCGATGGTGCCAACCACAACTTTCGCTGCCCCGCGGGCACAAAAGATTGATGCTTATGCCGAGGCAAAAATGTGGATTGCCCGCCCTGATATCGCGAACAACCCGGCGCTATGGCTGCCGCCAAGCATAGAGATCGCAAAGGGCGATGCCGCAATCTTTTTCATTCACCCGACGTCTTACCTCAACCGCGCGGCATGGAATGCACCGCTTGACGACGGTGAAGCCAATGAACGGGCGGCGCTGTTCGTGCGCGGTCAGGCAAGTGTCTTCAGCGCGGCGGGGGAAATTTGGGCACCGCGCTATGCGCAGGCAACCTTTGGCGCATTCCTGACTGAAAAACCCGAAGGCAGCCAAGCGATTGCTGCGGCCTACGCTGATGTGCTTGCCGCCTTTGATAGCTTTGTCGCCGCGATTAACCCGAAACGTCCAATCATCCTTGCCGGGCACAGTCAGGGTGCGCTGCACCTTACCCGTTTGCTCAAAGAACGTGTCGCAGGTCAGCCAATCGCCAGGCGCATCGTCGCGGCCTATGTCGTCGGCTGGCCAGTCTCGGTTGAGGCTGATTTGCCCGCGCTCGGCCTGCCTGCTTGCGCTGACGCTGATGCGACCGGCTGTATCCTGTCATGGCAAAGCTTTGCCGAACCCGCCGAACCCGGCACGATCCGGGAGGCATTTGACAAGACCAACGGGCTTGCTGAACTGCCGCGCAGGGGCACGACATTACTCTGCACCAACCCGATTAACGGCACGCCAGATAGCGCCGCACCCGCAAGCGCCAACCTCGGCACGACCAAACCGTCATCTGACTTGAAAACCGCTGAAATGATCAAGGGCGCGGTGCCCGCCCGCTGCGGCAAGGATGGCTTCCTCCTGATCGGTGATCCGCCAAAAATGGGGCCATACACGCTGCCCGGCAACAATTATCATGTTTATGATTACAGCTTATTTTGGAGCAATATCCGCGCCGATGCGGCGCGGCGCACGGCGGCTTTCACCACGCGATGATCACAAGCCTCGTCAGCGATTTCCGCATTGCCCTTCCTGAGGGCGGGCGCTTGATCGGGCTTGATGTCGGCACCAAAACCATCGGCACCGCGCTATGCGATGCGGGCTGGAGCTTTGCCTCCCCCGCCAACCTCATCCGCCGCACCAAATTCAACGCGGACAAGGCGGTGCTTGAAACAATGATCAACCTGCAAAGCGTGCGCGGCATCATCATCGGCCTGCCCTTAAACCTTGACGGCAGTGATAGTCCCCGCACCCAATCAACTCGCGCCTTCGCGCGCAATGTCGAACCGCTCGGGCTGCCGATCCTCCTCTGGGACGAACGCTGGTCTACCCAGGCAGTTGAGCGCGCAATGGTTGCGGCTGACGTCAGTCGCGCAAAAAGAGCGGAGCGGATTGATAACGCAGCGGCCGGCTGGATACTCCAAGGTGCAATTGATGCGCTAATGGCTGAATAAAGACGTCATATTGCACTTTTGGTGCGGCGGTCGGAATTGAAATATCAGTACAACATATTGATATATAACGATATATTTTGTGTTAGAAAATACATCCCAATTTATACCCTCAAATTTTTTTGAACGGCAATGAACAATAGTGAACAGCTAAGAACTATTTTGCGATAGCGAAAGCTTAAAATCCTCTGTTGTGATACGGAAGGATCGCAAAATACATATTACAAGGATCGCACAGCGGTTGAAGCTATAGACCAAAAGACATTCGACATATCTTTTTCGATAAAGAGACTATCTACAAACACGTGAAGGGGGCAGTACGGGTGCTAGTCGCGATTGATTTTAAACCTGAAGGCCGATTCCATCTGTCCAGATGATGCTTAAGTAGGGTTTGATCATATCAAAACCATGTAGACCAAAGTAGCGCACACCCTAAGTAGTAAATCGCACACACTTTATTTAATGGCCTAGCGGAATGTATGAGATCGAATACAGTGTATTATGATCATATGCATCAGAGAAAACTGTTCAAAATCAATGTATTATCGCTGTATACAATTCATACTTTATATTTTTGCGCAAATTTACAAATGCCTTCAATGGAAGCACATGAGTACAATCGGAATATTCAGGTTTGGCTCTGACAAGTCCTGAGACGCTGTTCGCAATACGCCATAGCGCACCTTCCTTCTCGCCCACCGAATGATCATCAGCTTGATTCATAAGGTGCGATCATCGGATCATGCATCGCTCTTTTCAACTTATGTCAAAAAAGGGCTGTGATGCTTCACATCAAGCCAGTAGTTTTGAAGGGCACACCTCTTACGTACTGCGTAATGCTGGTTTTTAGCCACTTTCAGAGCGTGCGCATAGCGCGCTGCGGGTGATGCTGATAAGGTGTTTGTCGAAATGGTAGAATCTGTCTATCTTAAGCTTAGACGCTCGTGAATTCGCCTAGCCCGCCGCTTATTGCTGCGATAAATATGCCCTGATCGGCTCAAACTTGGGATTAAGTACCAATCGCCTAACCCGTCTGTCACCGCGATCTGCCTCAACGCTGACGACTGCCCGCTTTTTGAGCTTGTCTATCATGTTGTAAAAAGCGCGGTATGAGAGTGGATTATGCAGCATTGCATCCTTCATTGGCATCGGCCCGTAAATGAGCAGGTTTAGAATAAGATAAGCCTGCGGAGAAAGTGCTTGGCCACCGCAAGCCTGAATCATCATATGATCAAACGACGTAACCGTAGTAAAAAAATCGACCAAATTTTGTTCGGCAATGCTTCGCCCTGTCAACGCTCTAGCGGCCTGCGAATGACTAGTAAGGTCGAATGAAACCATTACTTAGACGAACTCGCGTCAATGATGAGGGCAGGCGCATTGTCCGCCATGTGAAACGACAGTCGATCAATCGCGTGTTGGAGGGTTGCAGCGGCGGCCCCTTCGTCGCCGAGTTGATCAAGCCAACCAAGCGCAGATGCCATCGCCATATGCGCTTCAACACGCAGTTTGAACTTGGTATCAGCCTTTATCACTGCACCAATCATAACTGAGCGCCTAGCTGGCGATCGCGCAGCCCCTGTGAACCGCATTCAAAAGTCTCCGTGGCGGCACTGCATAACGGCACCCCTTGCACTCGCGGTCGCAACGCGAGCCAATGCCGCCACGAACTCTGCATTAATCAATCTCCTAACTTGGAAATTGATTTAAAATGCAGTTCGTGATTCGGCAAGCGCTAAATGAGATTCTTTGCGAGCATCCCCTCGCGCGGGTAGACTGCGATCATCCCATAATACTCATATTTGACGACGATATGGCGCAGCGCAGTCGCCGCCTGCGCATAAAGTTTGACCTCGCGAAGGTTGAACAAACACACGGTAAACTTAATGTTTGGCTTCCAACTGACAAACACATTGATCTGCCACTGGCCATCCTCGCGTTGCCATACCTCGACAGCCTCTATCTGCCCGTTTGATGGCCTCATCGTCGTCAATTGCCGCTCAAAAATTGATGTATACTCCACTAGTTTGCCCCTTTTGCCGATTTAGTAAATTGATTAAAAATGCAGTTGATATTTTGATATGAATCGGGATATTGCCTGATGTTAGTAATATAAGAGGTTGCCAGTGAACAACGATAACGGGGTGATGGGCCAATACGGCGTGGTGACCCGCCCCAATACCCACTTCGCGTGGCGCGCACAGACCGTGTACCATCCCACCGATGATCAGCGTGAACGCATCGCTGTGCTTAATGATAAGGCCAGAGCCGCGCTTGGCATTGATTGCACAGTTGCTGCCACCAATGGCTTCCTAGAGCTTCCCAAGGATGATCAGGACGATATATGCGCGCTTGTCAAAAGTTACAGCGCATGGAACATCGGCACTGACAGTTATGAGGAGCGCGATTTCGGGATACTCTTTCAACTTGCCGATGAAAGCTGGACAACTGACACGCCCGACGGCAGCGGCTGGCTTGGTGCGGTCTTTTGGAAAATCGACTATTTTGATAAGATGTTTGAGCATCCAAGCAAACGCCCGTGGGATGAGGATGCCACAGCCCGCGTACTAACGCTGATGCGGCCCGATGAATATTAAGAGAAAGCGATGCCGATGAAACAGCCTAAAGATAAGCCCGTCGCGTGGGCTAGCTTGTTATCGCTCCACCGCGACCTGTGCGGCGGCTCGGGCGGACTGCGGCAATCACCCAAGGACATGGACGGTGCCTATTTCGCGCGGCCTGACCTTATCATGCCGTCGCTCGCTGCGACATTCGCAGCACTTGGCCCGGTTGATGAACTGGCCCAGCTCGACAGCGCTGCATTTTTTGACACGCTCGCCGCGCACGTTGGCGCGCTTTATGCAATCCACCCCTTTGATACAGGCAATCGGCGCGTCCTGGCCGCCCATGCCACCCTGATCGCCCAAACCGCTGGTTATAGCATTACGCCGTGCGCGCTTGATAAGGCACTTTGGGATGATGCGCTGTGGCACGGCTTTATCAACCTTGATCACCGGGGCATCGCCCGCATGTTATCGGGTGCGCCG
>JAYUIX010000041.1:0-8760 GCA_043765635.1 Sphingomonadales bacterium | reverse complement strand
AGACCGAAAGCTGAGTCCAGTGCGCGACACTATTTTTGCGCTGTCGAGTGGCCTTCCGCCCGCCGGGATCGCGGTGCTGCGGATCAGCGGGCCAGCAGCGTGTAACGCGCTTGTTGCACTTGCTGGAAAGCTGCCGCCGCCACGCCGGGCAACAGTGGCGCGCCTCATAGACCCGCGTGATGGCATTGCGCTTGATCAGGCATTGCTGCTTTGGTTTCCCGGCCCGGCGAGTGTGACGGGGGAGGATTTGGCCGAGCTTCATTTGCACGGTGGCCGCGCGGTTGTCGCGGCGGTGCTTGATGCGCTTGGCCGGGTACAGGGATTGCGCGCCGCGACTGCAGGCGAGTTTACTCGCCGCGCGTTTGAAAATGGCCGGATTGATTTGGTCGAGGCCGAAGGGCTTGCCGATTTGCTCGCGGCTGAAACCGAGGGCCAGCGTCAGTCAGCACTTGCACTGGCTGAGGGCGCGCTCGGGCGTCAGGTCGAGGTGTGGCAGACAAAGCTGTTGCGTGTTTCAGCGCAAGTTGAGGCTGCGCTTGATTTCTCCGATGAAGCTGATGTTGGCGAAGGTGCCGCGTATCGTGATATTTTGGTGGAGATGGTGGAAGCACTTGAAGCCTTGCTCACATCGCCGCCCGCCGAGCGGCTTAAGGACGGTGTTCGGGTGGTGCTTGCGGGGCCGCCAAATTCAGGAAAATCAAGTCTTTTTAATAGGTTGATTGATAGGGACGGCGCGATAGTCTCCGAAATCGCGGGCACTACGCGTGACCGGATTGAAGCGCCAGTCGTGATTTCGGGCATCCCGTTGCTGATGATTGATACCGCTGGCCTGCGCGAGGCAACCGAGGATGCGATTGAGGCGATCGGCATTGCGCGTACGGGTGAGGCAATCGCAGCGGCGGATATCATTCTGTGGCTGGGCGTAGCGAGTCTGGCTCCCGAAGGGGCGATAATAGTGGCTGCGAAGGCCGATCTTGGGGGACAGCGTAAAGGCTTGCCCGTTTCGGTCATGACTGGAGAGGGGATTGAACCGCTCAAACAAGCGATCCTCGCACACGCAAAAGCGCTGCTGCCAAAACTCGGCGCACTTGCACTGAATGCGCGCCACAGAGCGATATTAAGTGATGTTCACACTGAACTATCCGCCGCAAGTACTAACGAAGACCCGCTCATCACCGCCGAACATCTCCGCCGGACCCGCACAAAACTTGATGCGATCACAGGCAAGAGCGGCGTCGAAGATATGCTCGATGCGCTGTTCGGGGCGTTTTGTATTGGGAAGTAAACCCCTGTTCCACGTGAAACATTGACCGAATCTCTCGGCCCGCTTACCGCTCACCTTCATGCAGAGCTTTGATGTCATTGTGGTCGGCGGGGGCCATGCCGGGTGTGAGGCTGCGGCTGCGGCGGCACGAATGGGGGCTTTGGTCGCGCTCGTCTCATTTGACCGTGCGCAAATTGGCGCGATGTCCTGCAATCCCGCGATTGGTGGGCTTGGCAAGGGTCATTTGGTTTGCGAGGTCGATGCCTTTGACGGCTTGATCGCGCGTGCGGCTGACGCGGCGGCGATCCATTACCGGATGCTCAACGCATCAAAAGGTGCGGCAGTGCGAGGCCCGCGTATTCAGGCTGACCGGAAATTGTTCAAGGCTGCAATTCATCAAATGCTCGCGGCGCAACCCAATCTTGAGATTGTCGAGGCGAGTGCCGACGCACTGACTTTTGATGATGCGGGTGAGATTGTTACTGGGCTGAGGCTTGGCGATGGTCGGACGCTTACCGCAAAGGCAATCATTCTTGCGACGGGGACATTTCTCGGTGGAAAAATGTTCTGCGGCGAAGCCCGTACAGTGGGTGGTCGGATCGGCGAGGCCTCAGCCGTAACATTGGGGATGCAATTGCGGGCGCGCAACCTGCCGATTGGACGCCTCAAGACGGGAACGCCGCCGCGTCTTGACGGGCACACAATTGATTGGGCGCGGCTTGAAACGCAGCCTTCGGATGGTGGCTCTTGGACATTTTCTGATCTGACGCCAGCGCGCACCAATCCGCAACTTTGGTGCGGGGTGACGCGTACTAATCCGCAAACCCATGCAATTATTCGCGCGAGCCTTGATCGTTCCCCGCTCTTTAGTGGGGATATCGAAGGCCAAGGCCCGCGTTACTGCCCGTCGATTGAGGATAAGGTGCACCGCTTTGCTGACCGGGATGGGCATCAGATTTTTCTTGAACCTGAAGGGCTTGATGATGGTTGGGTGTATCCCAATGGCGTCTCGACATCGCTTCCAGTTGATGTGCAGTTAACGATGTTGCGCAGTGTTGCCGGACTTGAGAATGTCGAGATTGCGCAGCAAGGCTATGCGGTTGAATATGATCATATTGACCCGCGCGCGCTTTTGCCAACACTTGAGCTTCGCGAAATTGGCGGATTATTCTGCGCTGGCCAAATTAATGGCACGACAGGTTATGAAGAAGCGGCGGCCCAAGGACTGATCGCTGGGATTAACGCAGCCGCACTCGCGCTTGGTCGTGCGCCGTTAGTGCTTGACCGGGCGTCATCTTACATCGGTGTGATGATTGACGATCTGGTGCTTCAAGGAATTACCGAGCCGTACCGGATGCTGACTGCGCGCGCCGAATATCGCTTGCGGCTTCGCGCCGATAATGCCGCGACACGGCTTACACCGCTTGGGGTTGCGACGGGGTGTGTTGGTACGTCGAGGCGTGATTGGTTTACTGCGCGCTCCGCAGAGCGGGCGTCGTTGCTCACGCTGCTCAACACGCAAAAGTCGCCTGATCCGCGCACGCCGAAGCTATTTGACTGGATTCGTGTTAGCGGGGCGGATCGCAAGATTCTAATTGAAGCCGCCCCTGCGCTCAGCGGTTATTCGCCCCCACTAATTGATGAGGTGATCGAAGATGCGCGTTATGCGCCTTATCTTGCGCGACAAGATGCCGAGATTCGCACGATGCGTGCGAATGAGGGAATCAGCCTAATGGCGCTTGATTATGCTCGTATTGCAGGCCTCTCGAATGAAATGGTCGAGAAACTGAATGCCAGCCGCCCTGCAACACTTGGTGCGGCGGAGCGTGTACGTGGAATTACGCCAGCAGCGCTAGCCCTCATTCTCGTTCACGCCAAACGTAAAGCAGCCTAATTTTGTCGGATACATCCTCACTTCTTCGTGTCTTTGTGTCTTCGTGTGAAAAACTATCTCACACAAAGGCACAAAGACACGAAGGGTTTATTGGAATCGTCTCACACACATGAACGAGCTGGAGGCGCAAGACTGGTTGATTGATATTCTGGGTGTTTCACGTGAAACACTTAAGCGGCTTGATCAGCTTCGCGAACTGGTGATTGCTGAGTCGGCGCTGCAAAATCTTGTGAGCGCATCAACGATTCCGAATTTCTGGGTGCGGCACATTGTCGATTCGGCGCAACTTTTGCCGCTTGCCAATGAAGCGCAATCGGGGGCTTGGCTTGATCTGGGTACTGGTGCTGGCTTTCCGGGGATGGTGATCGCGATTCTCAGCCAGCGCCCGATCATCCTTGTCGAATCGCGGCGCAAGCGGTTTGAATTTCTACGCGCGTTGGCAACGGCGCTCAATCTGCCGCATGTTTCGGTTCATGGTGGCCGACTTGAGACACTCGAAACGCGCAGCGTTTCAGTGATCAGCGCGCGGGCGTTTGCACCGTTGCCGCAACTTTTGACGCTTGCACAACGATTTTCCCGGAATGAAACGCTTTGGCTGCTGCCAAAAGGACAAAGCGCGCAAGACGAACTGGCATTGATTGATGGATTGTGGCACGGTAAATTTCACGTTAACCCATCACTCACCGACGAAAACGCCGCAATTTTAGTTGGGCAAGGTGTTTCTCGCAGAAAGTAGGCGTCATGATTCGCATCGCTGTGGCCAACCAGAAGGGCGGGGTGGGCAAAACCACGACTGCGATCAACGTTGCAACCGCGCTTGCCGCGACGGGCTGGCGGGTTCTTCTGATTGATCTTGATCCGCAGGGCAATGCCTCAACCGGGTTAGGCGTTCATCAATCTGAACGCGTGCGCTCAAGCTACGATCTGCTGCTGGGCGATTCGCCACTTGAGGAAACGGTGATTGCGACGCGGATTCCCCGGCTTGACCTGATTGCGTCAACGCCTGATTTATCGGGTGCCGAAATTGAGTTGGTCGAATTTGAAGAACGCACCCACCGGCTGGCAAAGGCACTTGATGCAGCACCGCTTGGGCGGTGGGACATTATGATGTTTGATTGTCCCCCATCGCTCGGGCTCTTGACACTTAATGCAATGGTTGCCGCGCAGTCTTTGCTTGTGCCATTGCAATGCGAATTTTTCGCGCTTGAGGGGCTTAGCCAGTTGCTCCAGACGGTTGAACGAATCCGTGCGCGGTTCAATCCGGGGCTTTCGATCCTCGGCGTTGCGCTCACCATGTATGATCGGCGCAACCGCTTGACTGAACAAGTGGCGCAGGATGTTCGTGCCTGCCTTGGCAAAGCAGTGTTTGAAACGGTGATCCCGCGTAACGTTCGCTTGTCTGAAGCACCGAGCCACGGGCTTCCTGCGCTTATCTATGATTATCGTTGCTCGGGATCGGAGGCCTATATGGCGCTTTCACGTGAACTGATCGGGCGGCTGCCCAAGGCAAGGGTGGCGGCATGAGCGAGGATGAAAACCGGGTGGTGCCGCTAAAGAAACGCCCGATGGGGCTTGGTCGCGGTCTTTCGGCACTGCTCGGCGAAATTGAGCAGGAACAGCCGGTGGGGGCTGATGCGACGCCATCGCAAGGGATTATGATGGTGCCAACGGCGGATTTGTCGCCGATGAAAGGCCAGCCGCGCAAACATTTTGATGAGGCCGCACTTGACGAGCTCGCGCAATCAATTGCGGCGCGCGGGCTGCTTCAGCCAATTGTTGTGCGAACGGCCCCGCCGGGGATTGTTGGTTATCAAATTGTGGCGGGCGAACGGCGCTGGCGCGCGGCGCAACGAGCACAGCTTCATCATGTGCCCGTCATCCTCAAGGAGTTTGATGATCGGACAGCACTTGAGATTGCGCTGATCGAGAATATTCAACGCGAGCAATTGAACGCAATTGAAGAGGGCCAGACTTATGACCGGCTGATCACTTACTATGGCCATAGCCAGGAAGCGCTCGGCCGGATCGTCAACAAGTCACGCAGCCATATCGCGAACCTAATTCGCCTGCGCGATTTGCCGCCGCTGGTTCAGGATTTGCTCGCCGAGGGTAAGCTGAGCATGGGCCATGCCCGCGCGTTGCTGACCGCACCTGATCCGGAAAATCTGGCGGGTGATATCATCCGACGCGCGCTTTCGGTACGCCAGACAGAAGCGCTGGTGCGCAAGGCAAAGAAGCCGGTTGGTGCAAAACCAGCCAAGCTACAAGGCGAGGCCAATTCAGATATTGCTCTGCTTGAGCGCCAGCTTGGTGATTTGCTTGGCCTCAAGGTCGGCATTACGCATGACGGCAAAAGCGGCAGCGTTACGCTGGCTTACTCATCGCTTGAGCAGCTTGACATGATCTGCCAGCGGCTCAGCGGCGAGCGGATTTAAGTCACTGATATTGTTCAATTTTTAATGAACATGTCCTGATGAAGGGTAGATCAAGGCGCGCAGGCCACTGCGGTCGAAGGGCTTCCAACCATCCGCATTCTGTGCCAACCGATCGGCAATCGCGAGCAGGACAACCGGGTTAACGCCAAGGCCGCAGTGGCTGCCGCGCACTTCGATATTGTCAGTCTGCGGGTCTTGCGGCTCAATACAATTGCGCCATGCGACGATGCCGTCATTCTTTGAATAGATCGCGGTCGAAGGGACGGGCGGGGCGAGATGGCTTTCCTTCATCTGTGCCTGCGTCTTTGGATCGCGGATTTTCTGACCCGTCAGCCGCTCATAGGTTTTCCAGACATTGGTCGCGCGCGGATCACCGACAAAGGGCGATCCAAGCGAAATGACTTGCCGGACAAGATCGGGCCGCCAACGCGACAATTGCCGCGCCATCACGCCGCCAAGGCTCCAACCAACGAGGCTAATTTTCTCGCCCGTTTCGGCGTGAATTTCTTCAAGCCGCGCGATCAGTTTCTCACCGTCTGCCCCAATTGCCTTGGGGCCAAGGTTGCGGCCAAGCTCCCAACCGTGACTGTCATAACCAAGCTTGTCGAGGTAGCGGCGCAGCAGCCGTGTTGAAAAATCGCTGGTGATAAAGCCAGGGAGCACCATTACGGGATGGCCATCGCCCTTTGGGGCGCGCGACAATAAGGGAGAGGCCCAAGGCAGCGAACCAAGCTCAAAAATCGCGCGGGGGAGTTCAGTGAGCGCGAGGAGGAGCGATGGCGGCGTAATCGCCGTGCTGGTTTGGTTCATTTATATGCGTCCTTCTTAGAAATATTTCGACATGCTGCCCACAATATAGCGCGACTGCAAGCCAAAATGCCTAGGTTAAGCGTGATGCGTGCCGAACGCGTTTGAATATCATCGTTGGTTCGCCGTCATATGTTATCTGATCAACGGATAAAAAGCCGATATGTTCCGCAACGCGGATTGATGCGTGATTGTCGGGTGAGATGATGCAGGCGGTCTCGGCCACGTCGAAATTGGCGTCGCCCCAGTTGGCAAAGGCGGCAGTCGCTTCCTTGGCAATCCCGCGCCCCCAGGCATTTGGCATCAGCGCCCAGCCCATTTCGGGAACGGCATCAAGAACGGGGATTCCGCGCCTGAAATCGCTAAATCCGCCTTCGCCGACGAATGCGCCGCTTGCTTTGTCGATAATCGCCCAGAATCCGTAACTCAGCAGTGTCCAATGCCCGGCATAGCGCAATATTCGGAACCATGCGTCCTGTGGCGGGCGCGGTGCCCCCCCGATGAAACGCGTCACTTCGGTACTCCCCCAAAGTGTTGCACAATCTTCGAAATCATCGGTGCTGTGCGCGCGCAGGATCAGGCGCTTGGTTTCGAGGCGCGGTGCGCGCACGAGACGGTCAGGCCGCATGGGCTTGTATTGCTTTTTGCCGCCGCCGCTGGACAGAGGAACCAATTCCCAGTGCCTCGCGGTATTTGGCCACCGTGCGCCGCGCGATATCAAAACCCTTGCCCTCAAGCATTTCAACCAGCGTATCATCAGAAAGGATCGCCTTGGGGCTTTCTTCGTTAATGAGCGCACGGATGACGCTTTTGACCGATTCAGCCGAGACAGCATCGCCGCCGTCTGAAGCCGCAATCCCGCTGGTAAAGAAATATTTGAGTTCGAAAATCCCGCGTGCGCAGCTCATATATTTATTCGATGTCACCCGGCTCACCGTCGATTCGTGCATTCCAATCGCCTCGGCAATCGTGCGCAGTGTCAACGGGCGGAGGTGGGCAATGCCTTCGCGAAAAAACGCCTCCTGATGTTTGACGATTTCGGAGGCAACCTTGATGATCGTACGTTGACGCTGATCAAGCGCTTTGATCAGCCAGTTTGCGCTCGCCATGCAGTCACTCAGCCACAGTTTTGACGCCTTGTCCTGCGCGCCCGATGAAAGCTCGCTATAGTAACTGCGGTTGACAAGCAGACGCGGCAGCGTGGCGCTGTTGATCTCAATCGCCCAGCCTTTGGCGGTTTGGCCAACGAAAATATCAGGCGTTACCGTTTCTACCGGAGCCGAACCAAAGCGGAGACCCGGCTTAGGGTCATAATTACGCAGTTCGCGGATCATATCGGCCATGTCTTCATCATCGACGCCGCACATCCGCTTGAGTTGAGTCATCCGCCCTTCAGCAAGCAAATCAAGATTATCAAGCAGACGCGCCATTGCTGGATCATAACGATCGGCCTCGCGCGCTTGCAGTGCCAGACACTCGCCAAGCGAACGCGCGCCAACGCCCGTAGGGTCAAAGCTTTGGATGGTACTCAGCACCTCTTCGACAAAGCCGAGTGGCGCCTCAAGCCGCCGTGCAACGTCAAGCAGCGGCGCGCTCAGATAGCCAGCCTCATCAATCTGATCAATCAAATGCGCTGCGATTAACAAGCGCTCGCCCGAAAGCACGGCACCTGCCTGTTCGATCAAATGATCACGCAGACTCGGCGCGCCTGCTGCCATCGCGTCAAAATCCGGGCCGTCCTCATAGCCCGGCCCGCTGCCTTCGCTGCCGGACAAGCCAAGTCGCCCGTCCATGCCGGGGCCACCGTCGGCGGCGCTATCATGGTGAAATGTTTCAGCCGTAAAATCGATATCAAGATCAGAATCAGCCCCGCCGGGGCTGCTGTCGAGCAAGGCTTCACTATCGCCGTTACGTTCTTCGGCGGGGGGAGCCTCAGCATCAGCAGTTTCATCGCGGCCCGCCTCAAGCAGCGGGTTTTTCTCAATTTCTTCTGCGAGGAACGCCTCAATCTCAAGATTTGAAAGTGCGAGCAAACGGATGGCCTGTTGCAATTGCGGCGTCATGACCAGCGACTGGCTTTGCCTTAAATCAAGACGCGGCCCCATCGCCATGATTATAAACTGAAACTTTCGCCCAGATAGAGACGGCGGACATTTTCATCAGCAACAAGCGCTTCAGGGCTGCCCGAAAACAGCACACGACCGTCATAAATGATGCAGGCGCGGTCAACAATATCAAGCGTTTCACGGACGTTATGATCAGTGATCAGCACGCCAATATCGCGTTTTTTAAGATCCTTGATCAGATCGCGAATATCCGAAATTGAGAGCGGATCAATCCCAGCAAATGGCTCATCAAGC
>JAYUIX010000040.1:0-38681 GCA_043765635.1 Sphingomonadales bacterium | reverse complement strand
CGCGCGGCGGCGGCGCTTCAGCAGCGTCTACTCCATACCCAGCAAGCGATGGAGCGCGATTATATCCGCCTGCGTCAGGCCGAGTCGCGTTACCGTTTGCTGTTCAACCAATCGTCAGAGGCTGTGCTGATCGTTGACGCGCGAACGCGGCGGGTCACTGAATCAAATCCTGCGGCGGATGCGCTGATCGGGGTTGCGGAAGGCTCTCCAATTGGGCGGATGATCGCCACCCTGTTTCATGCTGATGATCATGACCGCGCGATTACGCTGCTTGGTTCAGTTGCGGCAGCCGAAGTGATTGATCCGCTTGCGCTGCGCCTGCATGACGGCGCGCGCGATTGCCGGGTGTCGGCCAGTCTGTTCCGCCAAGGGCGCGGTTCTTATTTTCTGGTGCGTTTGCTTCAGGGCGACGGCGCAGGCGATCCACCAGTCAATGCTGATCGGCGCTTGGCCGAAATTCTTGAACGGATGCCCGATGCGTTTGTCGCAACTGACGGCAACCTCAATATCCTCACTGAAAATGCGTCCTTCCTTGAAATGGTGCAGATGGCGCGTAAGGAGCAAGTGCGCGGCGAACCGCTTGGGCGTTTTCTGGGCCGCCCCGGTATTGATCTCAATCTGCTCGTCACTCAGCTCCGTGAACATGGCTCAGTCAGCAATTTCGCGACCGTAGTGCGTGACCGTTATGAGACTCAGGAAGATGTCGAGATTTCGGCAGTGATGGTCAACGACGGCGGCAAGGAATGGATTGGCCTATCGATTCGGATGACAGGCCGGGTGCGCAGCCAGACTCCAGTCAATGACGGCGTGACTCGTTCAGTCGAACAGCTTACCGAGCTTGTCGGACGTGTGTCACTCAAAGAAATTGTTCGTGAGTCGACTGACCTGATTGAACGGCTCTGTATTGAGGCAGCACTTAATTACACCTCAGACAATCGTGCCTCAGCCGCCGAAATTCTCGGGCTTAGCCGCCAGAGTTTGTATCTCAAGCTCCACCGTCACGGGCTTACCAACGGCAGCATGGACTCAAGCCCCGAAGCCTGATTGACGGGTAAGCAAATAGTGTCACTTTTGGTTGACGCACCCGACTGTCCAATCTAACTTACAGTCATGTCTCGCGTGACGATCCTTGCGACCAATTCCCCGGTGCCGCACCCGCGCGATGTGCTTGCGCTGCTCAAACCGATTACGTGGTTCCCACCAATGTGGGCGTTTATGTGCGGGGTTGTTTCATCAGGGGTTTCGCTGTCGGATCGCTGGCCCTTCTTGGTCGCGGGTGTCTTGCTCGCCGGGCCGCTGGTGTGCGGCACTAGCCAAGCGGTCAATGATTGGTATGACCGCCATGTTGATGCAATTAATGAGCCTGATCGGCCCATCCCATCGGGGCGGATCGCCGGACGCTGGGGGCTTTATATCGCGGTGATCGGCACACTGCTTTCGCTGATCATGGGGGCGATCATCGGCGCGTGGGTGTTTGCCGCAACGATTCTCGGGCTGGTACTCGCGTGGATTTACAGCGCGCCCCCGCTCCGCCTCAAAATGAGCGGCTGGTGGGGGCCGGGTGCAGTCGCGCTTTCCTATGAGGGGCTGACATGGTTTACAGGGGCTGCGGTGATGCTCGGCGCATTTCCCGACGCGCGGATCGTCGCGCTGATCCTGCTGTATAGCGCTGGCGCGCACGGGATCATGACGCTCAATGATTTCAAGGCGGTTGAGGGCGATCGGCAAATGGGGATTGCCTCGCTGCCCGTAACGCTCGGCGTTGACACGGCGGCCAAGCTTGCCTGCGCGGTGATGGCGGTGCCGCAGGGGATTGTCGCGACACTTTTGTTCAGTTGGGAATTGCCTTGGCACGCGGCGATTGTTGCGCTGTTTTTGGGCGTACAGTGCCTGTTGATGATCCGGCTTGTTGCCGATCCAAAAGCGCGCGCGCCGTGGTACGGCGGAACGGGCGTTACGCTTTATGTCCTCGGAATGCTCGCCTCGGCAATTGGTATTGGAGGGCTGGCATGAACAGCGCACCGCTCGGCTGGGGGAATATCATCCGGCTCGGGCTGGTGCAAAGCGCGCTTGGCGCGATTGTGATGCTCGTAACCTCAATCCTCAACCGCATCATGGTGGTTGAATTTGCCTTGCCAGCATTGATCCCGGCAGGGCTCGTCGCGTGGCATTACGCGGTTCAGCTTTCGCGTCCGCGCTGGGGCCACGGGTCAGACCTTGGCAATCGGCGGACACCGTGGATCATCACCGGCATGGGCATTCTTGCGCTTGGTGGATTGCTTGCGACCAACGCAACGCTGATGATGCCAAGCGCGCCCGTGCTGGGGGGCATCCTTGCAGTGATTGCTTATGCGATGATCGGAGCAGGCGTTGGCGCATCAGGCACCTCGCTGCTTGCGCTGCTTGCAACGCGCGTTGCGCCTGCGCGCCGTCCAGCAGCAGCAGCCACAACTTGGGTGATGATGATCGTCGGCATTGTCGTGACAGCCGGGGTGACGGGGCAATTGCTTGATCCCTTTTCCCCGCAGCGGCTGGCCAATGTCGCGGGCGGCGTTGTCCTCTTTGCCTTCCTGATGACGGTGGCCGCAGTCTACGGCGTTGAGGGAGAGGCTCCACCACTTCCACCCGCACATATCAGGCCAACCACCAATTTTCGCGATGCAATCGCAGGCGTGTGGGCCGATCCCGCCGCGCGGCATTTTTCAATCTTCATCTTCGTATCAATGTTTGCCTACAGTACGCAGGATATGATCCTTGAACCGATGGCGGGGCTGGTGTTCGGGTTTACGCCGGGGCAGTCGACCAGCCTGTCAGGCGTGCAACATATGGGCGTGTTACTTGGGATGATCCTTGTCGGGGTTGGCGGCGGCGCGTTTCGCGGCAAGAGTGATCTGGCAATGCGCCGCTGGATTGTTGGCGGCTGTGTTGGTTCAGCAGTGGCGCTTGCCGGCATCTGCGCAGCGGTGCTGGCAGGGCCGGGCTGGCCGCTATCAGCAACGGTTTTCACGCTTGGCTTTGCCAATGGCGTGTTTGCGGTCGCAGCAATTGCGGCAATGATGGATCTCGCAGGAGCTGGCGGCGGCGGACGAGAGGGCATTCGCATGGGATTGTGGGGAGCAGCCCAAGCCATCGCCTTTGGGATGGGCGGGTTTACAGGTGCGGCAGGGCTTGACGTGGCGCGTGCGCTGCTGCCCTCAACCGCTGATGCGTTTGTGCTGGTGTTTGCGGGTGAGGCGATCTTGTTCGTTGGTGCCGCCATCCTTGCACTGCGGATCGGCGTTCGCAAAATGCAATCAACCGGATCAGTAAAGACAGCGGTGGGAGTGACAGGATGATGGGAGAGCGAATTCCCCTTTATGACGTGGTTGTGATCGGCGGCGGGCCTGCGGGCGCAACCGCAGCGGCAGAGCTTGCAGCGTCGGGACGATCAGTCTTGCTGCTTGACCGGGCCGGCCGGATTAAACCGTGCGGCGGCGCAATCCCGCCGCGTCTGATCCGCGATTTTGCCATCCCCGATCACCTGCTCGTCGGGCGGGCGACCTCGGCGCGGATGATCTCGCCCTCGGATCGCCGCGTTGAAATGCCTGTTGGCAAAGGCTTTGTCGGCATGGTCAACCGCGACAGCTTTGACGAATGGCTTCGTACCCGCGCGCAGCAATGGGGGGCCGAACGCGCGGTCGGCCTGTTTGAACGGATCAGCCGCGATGAAAGCCAAATCGCCACGGTGCATTATAAAAGTGCCGAGGGTGCGATGGCCGTACGTGCCCGCGTCGTGATCGGGGCGGATGGCGCGCGCTCAGCCGTGGCTAAACAAGCGATTCCCGGCGCGGGCAAAATGCCGTGCGTCTTTGCCTATCATGAGGTGATTCAATCCCCAAAAAGCGGCGTTGCTGATTATGACAAATCGCGCTGTGACGTGTTTTATCAGGGCGCGCTCTCACCTGATTTCTACGCTTGGGTTTTTCCGCACGGGGACACCGCGAGCATTGGCGTTGGCAGTGCGCAAAAGGGCTTTGCTCTGCGTGAAGCGGTCGGCGCGCTTCGCAAATCATCAGGGCTCGATGCGTGTGAAACGGTGCGCGGCGAAGGCGCGCCAATCCCGCTCAAACCGCTTGCAAAGTGGGATAATGGCCGTGATGTCGTCGTCATTGGTGATGCGGCAGGCGTTGTCGCGCCTGCCTCAGGCGAAGGCATTTATTATGCGATGGCGAGCGGGCGCTTTGCTGCCGAGGCGGTCGAAACCTATCTCGCGACGGGCAAGGCAAAAGCACTCGCCAGCGTCCGTAGCAATTTCATGAAGGCGCATGGCCGGGTGTTCTGGGTGCTCGGGGTGATGCAATATTTCTGGTATCGCAACGACAAACGCCGTGAACGCTTTGTCACGATGTGCAACGATCCAGATGTGCAAAGCCTGACATGGCAGGCCTATATGGACAAACAACTTGTCCGCGCGCGGCCAATGGCCCATGCACGCATCTTTATGAAGGATGTGCGTCATTTGCTTGGATCGACTGCCTGATGAGTGTCAATAAGTCGTGGCTTGCCCCGGTGATTGTTGCGGCTGGCGCAGCGATACTCGTGGCAGGTGCAGGCATGACGATCACTGAGATTGGCCCTTGGTATAAAAGCCTGAAGCAGCCTGATTGGGCACCTCCCGATTGGGCCTTTGGTGCCATCTGGACAGTCATTTTTGCACTGACCGCAGGTGCCGCCGTTAGTGGCTGGCGGAGTGCCCCAAGCCAGCGTGCCGCCGAAACGCTCGTCGGTCTGTTCGCCTTCAACGGCTTTCTCAATTTGCTATGGAGTTTCCTCTTTTTCAAACTTCACCGCCCTGACTGGGCCTTGATTGAGGTTGTCTTGCTCTGGCTTTCGATTCTGACGTTGATCATCGTTACCGCGCGTTATGCGAAAACTGCGGCGCTATTGCTGGTGCCGTATCTCATTTGGGTCGCGATCGCGGCAGCGCTCAATTATCAGGTTGTGATGCTCAACCAACCTTTTGGATGAATGCTTTCCAGCGCCTTTTCGAAAGCGGGATGGTGATAGAAATCGCCATCGGCCTTATCCTGTTTGAAATGATTGCGGTGCTGTGGCTGCGGCGCAGGGCCGGGTTCGCCGTGTTGCTCGGCCTAATGCCAGGACTATGTTTGATGTTCGCGTTGCTCACCGCGCTCAAAGGCGGGGACTGGCGGATGACGGCGGTATGGGTAACGGCGTCACTGCCGTTTCACCTGTTTGATTTGCGTTTGAGACTACGCGGATAGATATGCCCCGGCGACGATATAGCCGCCGGGGCATATAATCAGGATTTGGTCTTCAAATAAGCAATCACGTTCGCGCGATCCTGTGGCTTTTTGAGGCCGGCAAATGCCATCTTGGTGCCGGGCATGAACTTTTGCGGGGCTTCAAGATATTCAAACATCGTCTCTTCTTTCCAGACGATGCCACTGCCTTTGTTTGCCGCTGAATAGCTGAACCCGGCAACTTGCCCTGCCGTACGACCAACAATACCCCAAAGCGATGGGCCAACGCCGTTCTTGCCTTCGACAGCCTGATGGCAAGCCTTGCACTGGGCAAATGTCTTTTCGCCTGCCGCTACGTCGCCTGTCAGGCTCGCATAAGCAACCGGAGTTGCAACGGCTGGTGCGGCGGCAGTATCTGCGGGTGCGGTTGCATCGGCTGGCGCGGTCGCATCGGCTGGTGCAGTGGCTTCGCTGGTCGCTGCTTCCTCAGCCTTCTTCTCGCCACCCGAACATGCCGCGAGTGAGAGCGATGCAACGCTAACAATCATCAATGACGAAAATCTACTAAACTTTTTCATTGTCTCTCCTTCGTGCAACCCCAACGTACACGTTGAGCGCAGATATACATATTTTGCCCGTGGTCGCAATGCTACATTGACGTGGTATTGACAGTCTATCAGGGTAAACACCCTATGCAGTAATTAAGTTGCTGTTCGCGGGATAAAAGGGGGTTGCAATGTCAGACTTTCGCGCGCGGCCTTGGCGCTATCATCCTGATCGTGATCGGCTGCTTGCCGAGGCGCACGCGCGGCCCTTCACCCCGCTCAATTCGCCGATGCTGGCGTCGCGGATCGCCACGCTTTCGGGGCAGGACGGGGCAGCATCTGACCGTGCACACATGACAGCGCTATGTCGCAGCCTGAGCCGAAGCGAACCAGGGCCGGACTCACGCTGGTGCGCACTTGACGCAGGCAAGTGGCGACTGCGCTGGGAGCGGCATACCGAATTTTCAACATGGACATTCTTTCGTGTTCCTGATGGCGACAATCTGACGCTTGAACGCGCGTTTGATTCAGCACCCAAAGATTGGCTTGATACTCTGCCCGGTGAAATTCTCGTCGCAACGCACCTCACGGTGATTGATGCCGATAGCCCGCAGACGGCGGCGCTGATCGCGCGACATGATTCAATTGGTGCGGTCGTGCTGAGCGATTCCGCGCGCGTTTTTACCGATTTGCGGCCTGATCCCGACCGGATGACAAGCTATTTGCTTGTTATGTCACGCAGTGATGATCAGCTTGCGGGCAGGCTTGCGCTCAGCCTGCTCGAAATTGAGACCTATCGGATGATGGCGCTGCTTGCTTTCCCGCTTGCGGGCGAAGCAACCGAGCAACTCACCCAGATCGAGCATGAGTCAGGCCATCTCGCCTCGCAGCTTTCGCAAACTGCCGATGCCGATGCCGACCGGGCGCTGCTCGCACGATTGGCAACGCTTGCGGGCGAAACCGAGGCGCTAAGCGCGCGGACAAGCTTCCGCTTTGGTGCTGCAACCGCCTATCACGAAATCGTCCTTGACCGGATCGAAACGCTTCAGGAAGAACGGATCGCGGGTCTCCAAACGCTTGGCGAATTCATGGAGCGCCGCCTCGCGCCCGCCATGCGCACTTGCGATACCGTTGCGCGCAGGCAGCAGGCCGCGATTGAGCGGATCGCGCGCACCGAACAAATGCTCAATACCCGCGTTGAGGTCGCGACCGAGACTACCAATGTCAAGCTGCTCGAATCAATGGACAGCCGCGCCAAAACCCAACTCCGCCTGCAACGCGCAGTTGAGGGCTTTTCGGTGTTCGCAATCGCCTATTATGCGCTGAGCCTCGGCTCCTACCCGCTCAAGGCACTTGAAAAGGCGGTGCCGGGATTTGATGCGACCATTGCGGGCGGTATCCTTGCGCCGGTGCTGCTGGCAATCGCTTGGACAACGCTCCGCCGCTTCCGCAAAAATGCACGGGATGATTGACACCCCCTCCCCTACACCCTAAATAGTGTCTACTACTTCCACTTCGGGAAATGGCACGTTTTGCGTGTGTGCTGATCGAATAGGGGTTTGGAAGTTTCGAAACGACGCTTGAAGCTGCGATTCTCAAAGTGGGAGTCTGCGGCTTTTTGTCGTTTTGCACGCGCCCAAATTTATCAAGAAGGCGAGACATATAATGGCGATTACTCAGGCCCGCACCAGCGCTGCAAAGCGTATCCGCAAGGTGTTCGGAAACATTCACGAAGTGACGCAAATGCCGAACCTGATTCAGGTTCAGCGCGAATCTTATGAGCAGTTCCTGCGTTCGGATCATTCCATCGGCTATGTCTCGGGCCTTGAAAAAACGCTGCGCAGTGTGTTCCCGATCCGCGATTTTGCGGGCACGGCTGAGCTTGATTTCGTCGATTATGTTCTTGAGGATCCCAAATTCGACACTGAAGAATGCCGCCAGCGCGGGATTACGTATGCAGCGCCAATGCGCGTGACGCTGCGCCTGATCGTGTTTGAAGTCGATTCAGAAACTGAAACCCGCTCGGTCCTAGATATTAAGGAGCAGGATGTGTACATGGGCGATATGCCGCTGATGACGCACAACGGCACCTTCATCATCAATGGCACTGAACGCGTGATCGTCAGTCAGATGCACCGTTCACCCGGTGTCTTGTTTGATCATGATCGCGGCAAGACGCATTCATCAGGCAAATATCTGTTTGCCGCGCGGGTTATTCCGTATCGCGGCTCGTGGCTCGATTTTGAATTTGATGCCAAGGATATTGTCAACGTCCGCATTGACCGTAAGCGCAAGCTTCCTGTCACGTCGCTGTTGTTTGCGCTTGGCATGACGGGCGAGGATATCCTTGCGCATTTCTATAATACCGTCACTTATGTGCGTGGCACCGGCGGCTGGCAGATTCCCTACGTCTCGGAAAATTGGCGCGGGCAAAAGCCAGGCTATGATGTGGTTGATGCGGGATCAGGAGAAGTCGTATTCCCGGCGGGCCAGAAAATCCTGCCGCGCGCGGCCACCAAAGCGGGCAAGGACGGGCTGGCGATGCTCCTCATCCCAACCGAGGAAATCTTCGGGCGTTATTCGGCACTTGATCTGATCAACGAAGCAACGGGCGAAATCTATATCGAGGCCGGCGAAGAAGTGTCTGCCGAAAATCTTGAAAAGCTTGATGCCGCAGGCGTTGACCGGCTTGTTACGCTTGATATCGATCATATCAACACCGGCCCGTGGATGCGCAATACTTTGAAGGTCGACAAGGCCGAAGAACGCGATCAGGCGCTCGATTCGATTTACCGCGTCATGCGTCCCGGTGAGCCGCCAACGCGCGAAACCGCAGAGGCTTTGTTTGCTGGCTTGTTCTTTGACAGCGAACGTTATGACCTGTCGGCAGTTGGCCGGGTAAAGCTCAACATGCGTTTGCAGCTTGATGCGCCCGATGATCATACGACGCTACGCAGCGAAGATATCCTTGCCGTCGTCAAGACGCTGGTTGATCTAAAGGACGGCAAGGGCGAAATCGACGATATCGATAACCTTGGCAATCGCCGGGTTCGTTCGGTTGGTGAGTTGCTCGAAAATCAGTACCGTGTTGGCCTGCTCCGCATGGAGCGCGCCGTGAAGGAACGAATGTCTTCGGTGGATGTGTCCACGGTTATGCCAAACGACATGATCAATGCCAAGCCAGCGGTTGCGGCAGTGCGGGAATTCTTCGGTTCGTCACAGCTTTCGCAATTTATGGATCAGACCAACCCGCTGTCCGAAGTGACGCACAAGCGCCGCGTGTCGGCACTTGGCCCGGGCGGTTTGACGCGTGAACGTGCTGGCTTTGAAGTCCGCGACGTTCACCCAACGCATTACGGGCGCATCTGCCCAATTGAAACGCCTGAAGGCCCGAACATCGGCTTGATCAACTCGCTCGCGTCGTTCAGCCGGGTGAATAAGTACGGCTTTATTGAAACACCGTACCGCAAGGTTGTTGATCACAAGGTCACGTCAGACGTGGTGTACCTCTCCGCAATGGAAGAGGCCAAGCATGTTGTGGCGCAGGCCAATGCTGAGTTGACCCCCGACGGCAGTTTTGTTGAGGAAGTGATTTCGTCGCGCGAAGCGGGCGAATTCCTGATCGCACCGCGTGACCGGATCACGCTGATGGACGTTTCGCCAAAGCAGCTTGTGTCGGTTGCGGCTTCGCTCATTCCGTTTCTTGAAAATGATGACGCCAACCGTGCACTCATGGGATCAAACATGCAGCGTCAGGCGGTGCCACTCGTCCGCGCCGAAGCGCCGTTTGTCGGCACGGGCATGGAAGAAACGGTGGCGCGCGATTCAGGCGCTGCGGTTTCGGCCAAGCGCGGCGGGATCGTCGATCAGGTTGATGCGACACGTATCGTTATCCGCGCAACGGGGGATGTCGAGGCCGGTCAATCGGGTGTTGACATCTATACGCTGCAAAAATTCCAGCGTTCAAACCAGAACACCTGCATCAACCAGCGTCCGCTGGTGAAGGTAGGCGACGTGATCATTCCGAAGCAGATTATTGCCGACGGCCCGTCAACTGAACTTGGTGAACTTGCGCTTGGCCGGAACACGCTTGTCGCGTTCATGCCGTGGAATGGTTATAATTACGAAGATTCGATCCTGATCAGCGAACGCATCGTGAAGGATGACATTTTCACCTCGATCCATATCGAGGAATTTGAAGTGATGGCGCGCGATACCAAGCTCGGGCCAGAAGACATCACCCGCGACATTCCAAACGTCGGCGAAGAGGCGCTCCGCAACCTCGACGAGGCAGGCATTGTCTACATCGGTGCAGAGGTTGAACCCGGCGACATCCTCGCTGGTAAGATCACGCCAAAGGGTGAAAGCCCGATGACGCCTGAAGAGAAGCTGCTCCGCGCGATCTTCGGTGAAAAAGCCAGCGACGTGCGCGACACATCTTTGAAGCTGCCGCCTGGTGTTGCCGGAACGGTGGTTGAAGTCCGCGTATTCAATCGTCACGGGATCGACATTGATGACCGCACCCGCGCAATCCAGGCTGAAACCAAAGAACGTCTCGGCAAGGATCGTGACGATGAACGCGGCATTCTCAACCGTGCGACTTACTCGCGCCTTGAAGAAATGCTGCTTGGCCAGACTGCGAGTGCAGCGCCCAAGGGCGTCAAGAAAGGCGTCACGATTGACGCCGCCTTGCTGAGCGAAGTTGAAAGCTTTGAATGGTGGAAATTCGCCGTCGAAGATGATGCAACGCAGGCCAATCTCGAAGCGGTCAAGGTGCAATATGATGATGCAGTGAAGCTGATCAACGCAAAATATGAAGACCGCGTTGAAAAGCTTGAGCGCGGCGATGATCTTGCGCCTGGCGTCTTGAAGATGGTCAAGGTGTTCGTCGCGGTGAAGCGCAAGCTGCAACCGGGTGACAAAATGGCTGGTCGTCACGGCAACAAGGGGGTTATTTCACGTATCCTTCCCGCCGAAGATATGCCGTTCCTCGCAGACGGAACGCCTGTGGACATCGTGCTGAACCCGCTCGGTGTGCCTTCACGCATGAACGTTGGGCAAATCTTTGAAACGCATCTGGGCTGGGCCGCGCGCGGTCTTGGTCAGCAGATCACTGAGGCGCTGAATACGTGGCGCGAGTCAGGCGATCAGGAAGCAGGGCGTCCACCCGAGGCCGTGCGTGAGCAATTGCGCAATGCCTACGGCGAGGATTATCACGGTGAACTCGCCAGCCGTAGCGACGATGATATCGTCGAAATGGCGGCTCTCCTCAAAAACGGTGTGCCAATGGCAACGCCCGTGTTTGACGGCGCACGCGAGGCCGATGTTTCGCACATGCTGACCCTCGCGGGGCTTGATACGTCAGGGCAAAGCGATCTTTATGATGGCCGTACCGGAGACAAGTTCGACCGCAAGGTGACAGTTGGCTATATCTACATGCTCAAGCTGCACCATCTGGTCGACGACAAGATCCACGCACGTTCGATCGGGCCTTACAGCCTCGTCACCCAGCAGCCGCTGGGCGGCAAAGCGCAATTCGGTGGGCAGCGGTTCGGCGAAATGGAGGTCTGGGCGCTTCAGGCTTACGGTGCTGCGTACACGCTTCAGGAAATGCTGACGGTCAAATCCGATGACGTGATCGGGCGTACCAAAGTCTATGAAGCGATCGTCAAGGGCGATGATACGTTTGAAGCGGGCATCCCCGAAAGCTTCAACGTGCTCGTCAAGGAAATGCGTTCGCTTGGCCTTAATGTCGAACTCACGTCGATTGCCGAAACCTTCGGCGAAGACGGCATGGCGATTGCTGCTGAATAGGTAAATCAAGCCCCTCCCTTTCAAGGGAGGGGAACGGGGTGGGTGCGAGCGTCTGCGAGCCAAGAGACTCAAGGACATCCCCCACCCCAACCCCTCCCCTAAAGGGTAGGGGCTTAGAGATTGAAGGAAATACCCATGAACGAACTGACCAATTTCGCGAACCCAATCGCCAAGCCAGAAACTTTTGACCAGATCCAGATCGGGATTGCCTCGCCAGAGCGCATCCGTTCGTGGAGCTTTGGCGAAATCAAAAAGCCTGAGACCATCAACTATCGCACGTTCAAGCCAGAGCGTGATGGCCTGTTCTGCGCGCGTATCTTTGGCCCGATCAAGGATTATGAATGCCTGTGCGGCAAATATAAGCGCATGAAATATAAGGGCATTGTCTGCGAAAAGTGCGGCGTTGAAGTCACTGTATCGAAGGTGCGCCGTGAGCGGATGGGCCATATCGAATTGGCGGCCCCCGTCGCGCACATCTGGTTCCTGAAATCGCTGCCATCGCGCATCGGCCTCCTGCTCGACATGCAGTTGAAGCAGCTTGAGCGCGTGCTCTATTTTGAAGCCTATATCGTGATCGAGCCCGGCCTTACTACGCTGACCAAATATCAGCTTTTGACTGAAGACGAACTGCTCGACGCGCAGGATGAGTACGGCGAAGACGCATTTTCGGCAGGCATTGGTGCCGAAGCCGTGCGCCGGATGCTTGAAGAGCTTGATCTTGAAGGTGAAAAAGTCACGCTGCTCGAAGAGCTGGCGACGACCAAATCCGAACTCAAGCCCAAAAAGATCATCAAGCGTTTGAAGGTTGTCGAAAGCTTCATCGAATCGGGCAACCGTCCCGAATGGATGATCCTTCAGGTGATCCCAGTGATCCCGCCCGAACTGCGTCCACTCGTTCCACTTGATGGCGGTCGTTTCGCGACGTCGGATTTGAACGATCTTTATCGCCGCGTGATCAACCGCAACAACCGTTTGAAGCGACTGATGGAGCTTCGCGCGCCGGATATTATCGTCCGCAATGAAAAGCGGATGCTTCAGGAATCGGTTGACGCGCTGTTCGATAACGGTCGTCGTGGCCGCACCATCACCGGTGCGAACAAGCGTCCGCTCAAATCGCTGTCTGACATGCTGAAAGGCAAGCAAGGCCGCTTCCGCCAGAATCTCCTCGGCAAGCGCGTCGATTATTCGGGTCGATCAGTCATCGTGACTGGGCCTGAACTCAAGCTGCATCAGTGCGGCCTGCCCAAGAAAATGGCGCTCGAACTGTTCAAGCCGTTCATTTACTCACGCCTCGACGCCAAGGGTCTGTCGATGACCCTCAAGCAAGCCAAGAAGTGGGTCGAAAAGGAACGCAAGGAAGTCTGGGATATCCTTGATGAGGTCATCCGCGAACATCCGGTAATGCTTAACCGTGCGCCGACGCTCCACCGTCTTGGCATTCAAGCGTTTGAGCCTGTGCTGATTGAAGGCAAGGCGATCCAGCTTCACCCGCTGGTCTGCTCGGCATTCAATGCCGATTTCGACGGCGACCAGATGGCGGTTCACGTTCCGCTTTCGCTTGAGGCCCAGCTTGAAGCCCGCGTTTTGATGATGTCCACCAACAACATCCTCTCGCCTGCCAACGGCAAGCCGATCATCGTGCCATCGCAGGATATGGTGCTTGGCCTTTATTATCTTTCGATGATGAAGGAAGGCGAACCCGGCGAAGGTATGTTGATGTCTGACATGCAGGAAGTGCATCAGGCGATCCATGCGGGTGCTGTCACACTCCACACCAAGATCACTACACGCGTACCGCAAACCGATGAGGCCGGCGCGACGTATATGAAGCGCGTTGAAACCACGCCGGGCCGGATGCTGCTCGGTGAAACGCTGCCAAAAAGTCACAAAGTGCCATTTGAAACGGTCAACCGCCTTCTTACCAAGAAGGAAATCGGCGATGTTATCGATCAGGTTTACCGCCACACCGGCCAGAAGGACACTGTCCTGTTTGCCGATGCGATCATGGCGCTTGGTTTTAAGCACGCGTTCCAAGCCGGGATTTCGTTCGGCAAGGATGATATGATCATCCCTGATACCAAGGATAATCTTGTTGAGGAAACCCGCGTACTCGTGCGCGATTTCGAAAACCAGTATCAGGAAGGGCTGATCACCCAGCAGGAAAAATACAACAAGGTGATCGACGCCTGGTCGCGCTGCGGTGATCAGGTGGCGTCTGAAATGATGAAGGAAATTCAGACGGTCAAGAAATTGCCCAATGGTCGTGAAGCCCCGATCAACTCAATCTATATGATGGCGCATTCCGGCGCGCGTGGTTCGCAGGCGCAGATTAAGCAGCTTGCGGGGATGCGCGGTCTGATGGCCAAGCCTTCAGGCGAAATCATCGAAACGCCGATTATCTCCAACTTCAAGGAAGGCCTGACCGTTCTTGAATATTTCAACTCAACCCACGGTGCGCGCAAAGGTCTGGCTGATACCGCGCTCAAAACTGCAAACTCGGGCTACCTGACGCGGCGTCTGGTTGACGTTTCGCAGGACTGTGTTGTGATCGAAGAAGATTGCGGCACTGAACGCGCGCTTCTCATGAAGGCGATTATTCAGGGCGGTTCAACCATTGCCTCGCTTGGTGAGCGTATCCTTGGCCGCACCACTGCTGAAGATATCGTTGATACCAAGGATAACAGCGTCGTCATCCCGTCGGGCACTTTGCTTGACGAAGCTGACATTGTCGTGATCGAAGCGATTGGCACCCAATCAGTCAAAATCCGTTCGCCGCTCGTTTGCGAAACGCGGATGGGCGTTTGCGGCAAATGCTACGGTCGAGATCTAGCACGTGGTACGCCTGTCAACATGGGTGAGGCCGTCGGTGTTATCGCGGCACAGTCAATCGGTGAGCCGGGTACACAGCTTACGATGCGGACGTTCCACATCGGGGGCGCAGCGCAGCTTAATGAGCAATCAAGCCTTGATGCGGTGAGCGACGGTGTGCTCGAATACCGCGATCTTCGCACGATCAAGGACAAGATGAACCGCACGGTTTCGCTCTCACGTCAGGGTGAAATCGCGATTGTTGACAGCGAAGGCCGTGAGCGCGCGGTTCACCGTCTCCCTTACGGCGCTTATGTGCTGGCGGCAGACGGCGGCAAAGTCATCAAGGGCGCACGGATTGCCGAATGGGATCCGTTCACCATGCCAGTGATCACTGAAAACCCCGGCGTCGTGAAATATGTCGATCTGGTTGAGGGGCAAACGCTCGTTGAACAAACCGATGAAGCCACGGGCATTGCGCAAAAGGTGGTGACTGAATTCCGTCCGGGCCGTTCAAAGGTTGACCTTCGTCCGCGCCTGACCTTGCTTGACAGCGACTCAGGCGAAGCGGGTCGTTACATGCTGGCCGCTGGCGCGATGCTTTCGGTCGAGGATGGTGCCACGGTTCAGGGCGGTGACGTTCTTGCCCGTGTCAGCCGTGAGGCCGCCAAGACGCGCGACATCACCGGCGGCCTGCCGCGTGTTGCCGAACTGTTTGAGGCACGCATTCCAAAGGAAAATGCAATTATCGCCAAGGTCTCTGGCCGGGTTATTTTCGGCAAGGATTACAAGGCCAAGCGCAAGATCGGCATCCAGCCCGAGGATGGCGGTGAACTCGTTGAATATCTGATCTCCAAATCAAAGGTGATCGACATTCAAGAGGGCGATTATGTGAAGCGCGGTGATAATCTCATCGGTGGTTCGCCTAACCCGCATGACATTCTTGAGGTGATGGGCATTGAGCCACTGGCTGAATATATCGTTGCCGAAATTCAGGAAGTCTACCGTTTGCAGGGCGTTAAGATCAACGACAAGCACATCGAAACGATCGTTCGTCAGATGCTGCAAAAGGTTGAAATTACAGCGGCTGGCGATACCACTTTGCTTCCGGGCGAACAGGTTGACCGCGAAGAAATGATCGCGATCAATGAAAAGGTTGAGGCGACTGGCGGCAAGCCAGCCGAGGGCAAGCCAATTCTGCTCGGCATCACCAAGGCGAGCCTGCAAACACGCAGCTTCATCTCGGCGGCGTCGTTCCAGGAAACCACGCGCGTCCTGACGCAGGCCTCGGTTGAAGGAAAGAAGGATACGCTTGTCGGCCTCAAGGAAAACGTCATTGTTGGCCGCTTGATCCCGGCAGGGACGGGCGCTGGCATGAACCGCCTGCGTGTCACCTCAAACTCGCGCGATGCGGCACTTCGTGTGCAGCAACGCGCGTGGCAGGCATCGCTGACGCCAGTGGCTCCGGCACCTGTTGCCGAACCGGCGGTGGCTGAAGCAACCGACGGCGAATGATCTTCTGGCTCCCTCTCGGTGGGAGGGAGCCAATCAACCCACCCCATTTTCTGCACAATCGCAGATGATCAGCGCTTGCTCCACGATAAAGTGAGCCGCGCTTGGGCTGACTCTGCGCGTGTAACTGCTACACCGTTTTCAGCGGCAACCGGGGGCCGTAACGGCCAGCCTTTGCTGCTGATGTAAAAACCTTGGAGTAACACAAATGCGCAAGATCATGATTCTCGCAAGCCTCTCGCTTGCCCCGTTGACGGCCACGATGGCTGTAGCGGCTCCTGAAAAATTAACTCAAGTGCAGGCTGCACCCGATGAAGCAAAACCAGCCGCCAATGACGGCGCTGTCGTCGGCAAAAAAGTGGCCGAGGAATGGAGCAAATATGACACTGCAAAGAAGGGCTATCTGAGCCAAGATGAATTTGCCAAATGGATGGGCGATCTCCGCGCCAGTGCGGGCCAGCCAGCACCCGAGGCAAACTGGCTAAGCACTGCCTTTGCGCAGACTGATGCGGACTCAAACAAGCAAATCTCCGAAGAAGAGCTTAAACGCTTCCTTCTGACCGGAGCATAGCCGGGGCACGGGCGAGGCAGGGAAAGCCTCGCCCATTTTCTCCCCTTGCCATCACGCCCGCTTTCGCGCCACTGTGATGTGCGCAAAAGGGAGAGCATGATGGCCATATTCACGACAATCCAAACCGAAATCAGCGACGGAATTTTCACGCTCACGCTTAATCGCCCTGACCGGATGAACGCATTCACAGGCGAAATGATGCTGGAAATGATCGCCGCGTTTGACAAGGCTGACGCTGATGACCGCGTGCGCGCGGTCATCGTCACGGGAGCAGGTGACCGCGCCTTTTGCGCAGGCGCTGACTTAGGCGCTGGCAAAGATACCTTCGATTACAGCAAACGTCCTGACCGTCTGATCCACGGCTCTCCCTTTGGTGAGGACGGCTCGGTCGATTATACACATGAAAGCGTGCGCGATAGCGGCGGGCGGCTGACACTTCGCATATTCAACAGCAAAAAACCTGTGATTGGCGCGATCAACGGCGCTGCTGTTGGTATCGGCGCGACGATGCAATTGCCAATGGATTTCCGGCTGGCCAGCACCACGGCGCGCTTCGGCTTCGTCTTTGCCAAGCGCGGGATCGTGCCAGAGGCGGCGTCAAGTTGGTTCCTGCCGCGCCTCGTCGGGATCAGCCAGTCGCTCGACTGGTGCTATTCAGGTCGCATATTCGGCGCTGAGGAAGCGTTGGCAGGCGGCCTCGTCAAATCAATCCACGCACCCGCAGACCTCATCCCCGCCGCGCGCGCATTGGCCCACAGCCTGACCGCCGAAAGTGCGCCTGTATCAATCGCACTCACCCGCCAGATGATGTGGCGGATGCTCGGCGCGGCCCACCCAATGGAGGCGCACAAAATCGACAGCCGCGCCATCTGGTCACGCGGCCAAAGCGGAGACGCAGTAGAAGGGGTCACATCGTTTTTGGAAAAACGCGCGGTGGCATATCCTGATAAGGTGAGTGAAGATATGCCGCACTTTGCCCCGTGGATGGATGAACCAGGGTATGGGTGAGGGTTTCTCCTACCGCCCCCTAAGTGCGCTGATCGTCGTCCCTGCTGAAATCCGCTCAGGGTCAGTTTTGAGGTGCAGCAGCCGCACGCCCTTATGCGCTATCGCCTCAGCCAATGCAGGCGCAAACTCCGCAGTCGTCTCCACCGTCGCGGCCCAGCCGCCGTAGGCGCGCGCGAGTTCGGCGAAGTCTGGATTGTGGAGCGTCGTGCCTGAAACGCGGGTTGGGTATTCGCGTTCCTGGTGCATTCGGATTGTGCCGTAGACGCCGTTATCGACTACGATGACGAGGATATCGCAGCCATATTGGATTGCGGTCGCAAGCTCCTGCCCGTTCATCATGAAATCACCGTCACCGGCGAGCGCGACAACGCATTTGTCGGGGCGGCGCAGGCTCGCAGCGACGGCGGCTGGCGGGCCATACCCCATTGCGCCTGCGGTTGGCGCAAGCTGTGTCCCGTGCCCGCCGTAGGGCCAATAACGGTGCCACCAGCCCGAGAAATTACCAGCACCATTGCAGATGATCGTATCAGCAGGCAGCACCTCACGCATCGCCTTCACGCACATGCCGAGATCGACCGGGGTATCAAACGGCTCGGGGGTACTCCACACTCTCCACTCGGCATGGGCCTCGGCACCACTCGCAAAGGGCAAGGGTTCAATCACCGCAATTCGACGCCGTTGCTCAGGATTAACACTTGCCAAGGCGTACGCGGCGAATTGCTCCATCCCTGCGCAGATGGCGAGATCAGCGCGGTAAACATGATTGAACTCGTCAGGATCAGGATGGACATGGACAAGCATTTGCCCCGGATGATCAGGCGTGATCAGCGTATAACTATCCGTGGTCGCTTCACCCAGCCGCGCCCCGACAGCGATAATGAGATCAGCCGCCTTGATCCGCGCGAGCAGCTTTGGATTGGGGCCGTAGCCCAGATTGCCCGCCCATACCGCGCTTTCATTCGCAATCGCATCCTGCCGCCGGAATGCCGCCGCGACGGGAATGCCCCATTTTTCGGCAAAGGCCTGAAAATCCTTGCCAGCTTCGGGCGTCCAGCCTGCGCCACCGATAATCGCAACCGGGGCTTTGGCATCATGGAGCATCTGTTCAAGTGCGGCGAGCCGTGAGGCTGACGGCGCTTGCCAGATTGGCTCCACCTTGGGGCGGTCAACCGCCTCAACCACATCGCACAGCATATCTTCGGGCAGCGCAATCACGACTGGCCCCGGCCTGCCGCTCATCGCCACTGAATACGCGCGCGCGACATATTCGGGGATGCGCCGCGCATCATCAATTCGTAGCACGATCTTGGCCAATGGGCCGAACATCGCGGTAAAATCAACCTCCTGAAACCCCTCCCGGTCGCGCATTCCGCGATCAACATCACCGATGAACAGTATCATTGGTTGCGAGTCTTGCATCGCGACATGAACACCGATGCTCGCATTGGTCGCCCCCGGCCCGCGCGTTACAAAGGCGACACCAGGCCGCTGGGTAAGCGTACCATCGGCACAGGCCATGAAAGTCACCCCGCCCTCCTGGCGGCACACCACCGTCTGAATCTGGGGCACATCATAGAGCGCATCAAGCACTGCAAGGAAGCTTTCCCCCGGCACAGTAAAAATGCGGTCACATCCCTGAAGGACAAGTTGATCGACCAAGATGCAGCCGCCGGTACGTGGGTTTGTCATGGTATAGCCATAACGTGCGTTTTGCGGGATCACCATGTGTCATGTGCAAAAATTATGATGGAATGAGCCGTTACATGCCACCATCTAATCGAATCGATTATAGACCGCCTGCCCTACTCCGCATCATAATGACTGCAGAAACCAAGCATGGAGTCGTTATGGTTGCCTCGGTAAATAATGCGGATCGTTCATTTGCCTTTTCGGCGGTTGATGCTGGCCGCGCCATATTGGATAAGGCATTTGGCAAGGAGCAGGCCCCGCCTTCCGCGCCGCTTACTCCGGTTCAGCAGGGCGAGCAGGCCCGCTTGGTTCAGGCAAATGCCCCGGCACAAACCGCACTCAAAGAGTTCCAGGTTCAAGCGCAGCAACTTGCAACGCGCGAACCCGCTGCGTTTGCCAAGTTGCTTGATCAATCCTTTGGCACCAAGCTTGACGCCGGTACTCGCGCGCAACTCACCGAGATGGCCAAGGCTGGCAATTTGCCTCCACCCGCGCAAGTGCGCTTCGTCGGCGATGATGTGCTCGGCGGCGCGCTCGGCGCGTATAGTGCTGCAAATGGCGGCACGATTTTCCTGAGTGAATCGCTCAAAAATGATCCAGCCTCGCTTAAGGCCGTCATGGCGCAGGAAATGGGTCATCATCTTGATGCCGTCATTGGCGGGCCTGATACAAAGGGCGATGAAGGCCGCGTGTTCGCCGCTGGCCTTGAAAAAGGCGGGCCGCTGAGTGCGTCTGAACTAGCGAACGCTTCGGCTGTCAATGACAAGGGCACCATCATGGTCGATGGCAAGGCCGTGCAAGTCGAATTTGCGCTGCCCGCAGTTTTGATCTGGCTTGGGCAGGGCGCAGCGCAGACTGTACCCGATGCTTTGATCGGAACGATCCTCCAGCAATTGACAGGTGTGCCCTACACGTTGCTCGACAAAGCCATTGATTTTGGGCTCAACCTGATCCCCGGCGCTGGCCAGCTTGATACCGCGAAAAAACTCGCCAAAATTGGTGAGGCGATCGACAAGATTATCGACACTGCGCGCCTTGTTGACAAATTGCCCAAAGGATCACGGACAGCGGCCGAAGGGGCGATGTTACGCATCCAGCGGAACTGGGGCGAATTTCAGGATAAGCTTGCCAAGGGCGATGTAAATGGCGCGGCTTCAGCTTGGGGCAGCATGATCGGTTACCTGCGCGAAGTGCAAATAGCATCAAAAATTGCAGATAAGGGCGGCACACTCCTTGGCTATGGTAGCAAGGTCAAGCTCACTGATGGTCGAAAAGTTGATATTGATGTGTCTTGGATGGAAAACGGCAAAAAGTTCTTTGGCGAGGTCAAATCAGGTAATGATGTCAGCGTGACCCGCAATGCCGGCGATAAGTTCACCAAGCAGCTTAATAAATTCCTTGAAAAACTTGAAGCTGCAAAACAGCATGGCGCTGAACTTGTGGTGTTTTCAGACAATCTGTCAGCGGATCTGGCAAACGAGCTAGCCAGCCGTGGTGTTCGTGTCGTTGAAAATGGCAATTTCCTGAAGTAGGCCTTACACTTCGTTTTTTACAAGGCGTAGTTGATGGCTGACCCTTATTTGCTTGTTACGCATTGGACGCGTCCGGCACCGAGCTATGACAAGCTAGCCCGCTCGGTTATCCCCAAACTGGTTGGTCTAGGCTTGTCCGCCTACCTCACCAGCTCAACGCAAACGCATTTTTTCGATGATCTTGAGGTTGCTTCACAGTGGCTCAAGAATCATCGTGAAGCGTTGATCGAAAGATTTGTAATTGATTTTTCAGCAGGGATCAGTCTTGCAACAACGGATTGGGGTCACTCCGAAACGATTATCGAGCTGGCGCTTGAATCGGCTGATAGCAACTCAATCGCTGTACCCAATGGTCGCGAAGAGATATTCGCAAAAATAAGGGCGCTGGCATGTGCACTGGCGTTGGAGTCAGATTCTCGCTTTGTCTGGTTAACCCGTGTGCCGGGCGATGTTGATGGTGTGGATGATGCTGTTGCGGCGTTTGACGTCGAACTTTCGGAGAAATCATCGCACCCGCTATTGCTTGATGATTTGTCTCATACTGGATGGTTGTTTGCATGGTCTCCGGGTGACACCGGACGCACGATCCGAACGTCAGAAAAGATAGTGTCCGTCGGCAATTGCCAATATGTCGAACTCGTCAATGATCGCCCAATTGATCTTGTTCCGGGCTGGGTCATAGCAGGGCGTTAGCAAAATACGAAGCCCCCATCTGAAGATGGGCTTAATCATTAATGCCATTTTCAAAGGCTTTGAATGTCATCGTCAGCTTACCCAATCACTGTCTATTGGCAGACACGGCCAAGTGACTGGCATATGGTTGCAACGCGGCTCCTTCCCGGTTTGGGTGAAGATTTTGGGCCGCTATTCCTGCGCTTTGATACAGGCGTTTATGGTTTCGCGACGGCGCAAGCTGCGCATCTATTTTTCCTGAAATCAAATGCTCGACTGCTTGGTTTTCATATTGAGCTGCCCCGCGGATTTCCAATCCAGACTGTGGTGGATGCAAATGAAGTGGGATCATTTGAGCATATCGAAATTGATTTGCTGTTTGCGTTACGACCCAAGGATGCTGAGCGCATTCATGATCAGTTTCGCGGCTTTTCCGCAGCAATGATCCGCGAGGCCGGGGCGCTGGCCGTTATTTGTAGCAGTGTCAGAGGTGACAATGACGCGCTGATGGAGGCTCAGGATGCCATGGCTGTGGCGATGCGGAGTCGGCGACAGAATGATCCGCTCCCGCTGTCACTGATACAGCATGTCAGTTGGTTGATCTGTTGAAATGACGAAGGGGCGGCAGCGACTGCTGATCTATCAGCCACTATGAAGCCTTCAAATAATGTCGCAACCTATCTTGATGCCAAATCCTCGCCAATGGCACCCAGAGTTACTTTGAAAGACATCTGATATTAGTTGCGCCGCAACTCTGTTAGGCTGCACCATGACAGACTCGCAACTCGCCCGCCGTTCGGTAGTGACCGCTATATTCGTTGCGCCATTAATCGGCTGCTCCGAGACGCGCAAAACAGAGAGCGCGCCACCGCCGACTGTCCCTCAGCCCGTTTCATCACCCGCCAAGCTGATTGAGATCGAACCTGAAGCTAGCGGCATCGGCCTTGACCTGCGCTACGCGACCACCAACAACTTTACTGGCCGTGTGCTCTACAGTCAGGCGCGTGCCTTTCTGCAAGGGGTTGCCGCAGATGCGCTGATGCGCGCACGAGATAGCGCAATGAAAGAGGGTTACGGCCTTACGATCTTTGATGCTTACCGCCCGTGGCGGGTGACGAAACAGCTTTGGGACGCCACCCCGCCAGCCCGGCGCAATTATGTTGCCAATCCCAAACAGGGATCGCGGCACAATCGCGGCTGCGCGGTTGATCTAAGCTTGCATGATCTGGAGACGGGTATGTTGGTTGAAATGCCATCGGCGTTCGATGATTTTTCCGAACGTGCGCACCGTAATTTTATGGGGGCAAATGCGCAAGCCATTGCCAACCGCGAACGGCTGGCACGTTACATGGAGGCCGAGGGCTTCATCGGTATGTCGAACGAATGGTGGCATTTTGATTACGAAGATTGGCGTAAATATCCGGTGCTTGATCTTCCATTTGAAGACTTGTGAGCGTCTCACGCTTCGGGCCTTCGCCATAGCCACGTGCCGCAGACCAGCCCAACACTTAGCGGGATGAGTGACCAAGGCAGGCTGAGCATGACAAAACCTAGCACCCCGCTAAATGCAAATGCAGCCGTCGCTGCCCATTTGGCGCGTCTACCCACTACTCCCTTTTCGCGCCATGCACGAAGCGTCGCCCCGTAATGCGGGTGGTTGAGCAGTTTCTGCTCCCACACCGGATTGCTTCGCGCAAAACAAAAGGCGGCAAGGATAAGAAACGGCACCGTCGGCAACAGCGGCAAAAACGCGCCGATCGCGCCAAGTGCCACTGAAACAATCCCGGCACTCAGGTAGGCAATGCGACGGATGGGCTGTTCACTCACGCCTGATGGATTGCCTTGGTCGCATAGTAACCATCAAGTCCTTCAGGCCCGCCTTCGCTGCCAAAGCCTGAGTCTTTGACACCGCCAAAGGGCGTGTCATTGCCGCCAATTGCGAAGGTGTTGATCCCGACCATGCCCGCCTCAATCGCATCGCCAAGAAGATTGGCACGCCTGCCATTTTCGGTGAAGGCGAACGCGGCAAGGCCGAAGGGCAGTCGATTGGCTTGCTCAATCCCATCATCGAAGCTTGAGAAAGCAGCACAGACTGCAACCGGGCCGAAGGGCTCGTTCGCCATGATCTCAGCCTCAATCGGCACATCGGCAAGCACGGTTGGCTGGTAAAAAAAGCCTCCAGCTTCTGCCTGCCCCCCGGCAAGCACACGCGCGCCCTTGCTGCGCGCATCCTCGACCAGCGCACCAATCGCTGAAGGACGACGCGGGTTGGCAAGCGGCCCCATTTTGGTGTCAGCAGAAAGCCCATTGCCGATCTTCACAGCGTGCGTCCGTTCGGCAAAGCCAAGCACAAAGCGCTCATAAATCGCGTCCTGCACATAAAAGCGCGTGGGCGAGACGCACACCTGTCCTGCGTTGCGGAATTTCTGCGGAACGACCATGTCGAGCGTCTTTTCAAGATCGCAATCGTCAAAAATTAGCACCGGCGCATGGCCGCCAAGTTCCATGGTCACGCGCTTTACCCCGTCGGCGGCAAGCTTCATCAGATGCTTGCCCACTGGCACCGATCCGGTGAAGCTGACCTTGCGGATGATGGGCGATCCGATCAATTGGCGGCTGACCATATCGGGCACGCCGTAAACAAGCTGGGCAACGCCCGCAGGCAAGCCTGCATCGGCCAAGCATTGGATGAGTGCGCTGGTACAACCCGGCGTTTCTTCGGGCGGCTTGGCAATGACCGAGCAACCTGCCGAAAGCGCAGCTGCGAGCTTTTTCGCCATCAGGAAAATTGGAAAATTCCACGGCGTGAACGAAGCCACCGGGCCAACAGGCTGCTTGATCACGATTGAGCGTTGCCCGGTCGGGCGAACAAGCACCCGGCCATAGCTGCGCTTGGCTTCCTCAGCGAAATAGTCGAGCAGGCTTGCGCTCGCCATGACTTCGCCGCGCGCTTCGACAATGGGTTTTCCCTGTTCCATCGTTAGCATGACTGCGACTGACTCCGCGCGCGCGCGCAGTAAATCAGCCGCCTTGTGGAGGATTGCACCGCGCACATCGACGTCAGTTGCGCGCCAGATCGCAAACGCCTTTTGCGAGGCTGCAAGTGCCTCGTCCAAATCCGCAACCGTAGCCAGCGGCAGGTCGGCAATCGCCGCCCCGGTTGCTGGATTGACAACAGCGTGGCAATCACGCCCTTCGCCGCTTTTCCAAACGCCGTTGATAAAGAGTTTAAGATCAGCATCATAGGTAACAGTCATATCGGGCTTGCTCGCTCATTTGGGGTTGCATGCCGTCATAGGAGATTTCATGATCATAAGCGACCCCGCAGCAAACGCTGCCGGTCGGGGAGACTGAAATGGCTGAATTTGAATTAATTGCTGACGGCTTGCGCTTTCCAGAAGGCCCGGTTGTCATGCCCGATGGCAGCGTGATCCTGACTGAAATCGCGAACGGCACAGTCACCCGCTGTTGGCCCGGCGGACGCAAGGAAACTGTGGCGCACGTTGGCGGCGGCCCCAACGGCCTCGCAATCGGCCCTGATGGCAAGCTTTATTGCTGCAACAATGGCGGCTTTGAATATGTCGAGTCAAATGGCTACCTTGCGCCACACGGCATTGCCAAAGATTATTCGGGCGGCCGGATTGAACGCATTGATATCGAAACGGGCGCTATCGAGACGCTTTACAAATCAGGCGATTTCGGATGTTCCTTACGCGGGCCAAACGACATCATGTTTGATGCACATGGCGGATTTTGGTTCACTGACCACGGCAAGATCGATTATGACACACGCTGCCATGACATTGTCGGAATATTCTATGCCAGGGCCGATGGCAGCTTGCTTGAGGAAGTGATCTGGCCAAGCAATAATCCAAACGGTGTTGGCCTCTCACCCGATGGCAATACGCTCTACGCCGCCGAAACCTATACCTGCCGATTGATGAAGTTTAACATCATCGCGCCTGGCAAGGTTGATGATGCTGCCGGGCCGGGTGGCCCCGGCATTCCGGTTTACCGCCCCGCTGGTTACAAATTCTTCGACAGTCTGGCGATGGAGGAAAGTGGCAACATCTGTGTTGCAACAATTGGCGAATGCGGAATTTCTGTGATCTCGCCGGACGGGGAATTAGTCGAATTTGTTCCAACTGATGACATCTTTACCACCAATATTGCGTTTGGCGGCGATGACATGATGGACGCCTATATTTGTTTGTCCGGGAGTGGCCGACTGGTTAAAACCCGGTGGAACCGGGCCGGTCTAAAGCTAAAATATTAACCAAAACGCGGAAACCCCCCAAAAACGCGCTCAATCGGCCCATTTTAGCTGATACAGTGATTGACGCGTCTCTTGCGCGCGCTTAGGCGGGCCATAGGGCGGGGGTTCCAGCCCGAGTAACTATTCAGGAGAAATAATAATGAACAGCAGCGATCTCGCGGATCACATTGCCGGCGCACATGGTCTCACCAAAGCTGACGCCAAGAAAATCGTCGATGCAGTATTTGCAGCGATTGGTGATGCCGCAGCCAAAGGTGACGAAGTTTCAGTCCCTGGTTTTGGCAAGTTCAAAGTCAAACACAGTCCAGCCCGTGAGGGCCGCAACCCATCAACGGGTGCCGCAATGAAAATCGCTGCTTCACGCAAGCTTGGCTTTACGGTTGCCAAGGCAATCAAGGACAAGCTCAACGGCTGATTTTACAGCCATGTAGATCAGCCAAAAGCTGATTGAGTACATAAATAAAGGGGCCGCGCTCAGAAATGAGCGCGGCCCCTTTTTTAGGTCTATATTGATTTATCTATTAGAATTTAACTCTACCTGTTACCGTGTAACGACGACCAATCAGATCGACCACATTACCAACTGCAAATGGGCCAGCATACTGCTTGTCAAACAAGTTACGAACTGTGAATTGGAAGCCATATTGCCGATCATCACCAAATGAATAACCAATTGTTGCATCTGTACGAGTGAATGACGGGAAACGAAGCACATCCTGAACTTCAATAGTTGCGGGAACACCGTTGTTAAGCAGCTTGGTTCTACCCTGCCGATTAACTGTTACCTGTGTATTTAAGCCACCATTTTCGTACCGTGCCCGAAACTGCATTTCCCATTCAGGCCGACCAAAAGAGCCTTTAGTCTGCTGAGCATTACCTAAGTTTCCGTCAGGCGCATCCAGATAATCAATCAGATAATAAGCATTACCGAAAAGTTTAATTTTACCTGCACCGGTACCACCAAAAATAGAGTCGAGTTCAAATTCATAGTCACCTGAGAAATTGATAGCTTTGACTTGTAGGGCACCAAGATTGATAAAACCTGAGTTAAATCCATTGTCAACTTCAAACGCCCGATCTTGACCTGCCGCTCGTCTGCTGAAGAAACTACACACATCGACCCCGACTTCAGCTGACGTGTTGGGGAATGTTGGGCTGTCCAAACAAACCTGAAGTGCCGTGCCAACACCTGTTGGGATAATCTGATTGAGCACTTTTACATTAATGTAATCAGCAGAAAAACTTAATTTAGGGATGAAGCGCGGAGAAATAACTGTACCGACTGTAAAGCTTTTGCCGCGTTCTGGCTTCAGGCCTGGAGACCCCGCAAAGGTACCATTGATTCCGGTTCCTGACGGCACAAATGTATTAAGGAATGAAGCAGCACTAGACCGATCAGTTGCCAAACCAGCAGTGATTACGGATGCTTCACAATTTGCGCGCCTAGTTGCCGGACGTATGCCAGCGGTAATATTTCCTGTTGAGCAGGGATCAGCAACACCGCTGAATGCTGGCTGACCGCCCAGAAACAGCTCAACAATTGATGGCTGTTTGATTGACCGAGTCAAATTGGCACGAAAGATAATATCCTTGATCGGACGCCAGCTTCCAGCAAGCGAATAAATTGTGTTCGTATCCCCTTTTTGCTTTTGTTCAAGCAACGAACCGTTAAGCAAGCGAACGTTGGGTGCACCCCCTGTTTGGCGTACAAAACGAACACCCGGATTTAACTCAAGATTACGCAACAGCGGCAGATTGAAATTATCACCGAAAATTGGGATGCGAATTTCGCCACCAAATTCATAAGCTTCTGTAAAACCCTTGGTATTGGCGAGCGCTGCCGTCCTAGTGGCACCATTCAGCGAAAGATCATCTACCTTAAAGTTCAAAGACTCACGCCGATATTCACCAACGACAGAGAAACTAAATGGGCCAGCAGGAAGATCAAAAAACGATCCACCAAGCGAGACTTGGCCAAAATACTGCTGCTGTTTATTATCCAGTGTTGTATCAGCGCGTACATAATCTCGCGCTGCTTGCGACTGCTGCCCAAAACCAAAGGGATTGAATGGTACACAGGCATTAATTTGCGCTTGGGTTACGGTTCGATTGACAAGCCTTTCAACAATAACGCCGTCTGGTCCGGGAGTGCGAACAAGTTCTTGCGCCACAACGCCGGGCGGTAATGCCGTGCTGCCTGTTAATTGTGAGCGACAAACAATTTGGCCATTGGCCGGATTGATTGCGGCGTCAACAGCAAGAGCATATTCAATATCTTTGATTTGGAATCGTTCACCAAACAAGTCGGCGCGACCATAAGTAAATGACGCATCAAAATTAAATTTTCGGTCAAGTAGGTTAAAATCACCCTTAGTACCAATCACACTACGATAGGTTTCAGATTTTGCTTCGGCTGGATTGTTCGAATCTATATCCTGATTCTGACGTGACAATATGAAGTTATTAGTCACACCTGCGGCGGTAAGCGCTGCACGATCAGCAGCATCAAGAAAAGGATTATTAATATTAAGTATAAGAGCCGCGTTTTCAGTTGTTCCAGACGTAATAGTATTGCTACTTGCCAAATTACGTCGGGCTAAAGATTTCACACTAGAATACTGATTTTCGGTATACAATCTGATATTATCAGTAATATCGTAGTGTCCAATAAAATTAAATATATCACGATCTTGCTGAGTACGAAGAACTGTAAATGGAGCAGTATTAAAGAAATCCCCTCCAACTGCGCCGCCAGTTGTGCTTGGCGTTGTCGGTGCGATCCGTGCGGGGGTAATCTGAATGACATTACCAGCCGCATCAAACTGAATTGGTACAGCGACTCGTGGAAAAAACGGCGCTGTGGCAGGATCAGTATTGGCAACGTCAAGGAAGTTTGGAATTAAGCTACCAATAAAAGTATTAATATTTGTGTTTGGATTTTGTGTCAAAAATTCACGCGGTGTTGGCAAATTTGACTGAAGCAGATTGATAGCAAGAGTTGCTTGCTGTGCTGTTGTGCCTTGTCCGGCCAAGCTGGGCGCAAAACGCGTAATGACTGAACTAGCAAAGGCCGCCTGCTGCGCCGCAGTGCCAGGTAAACTTGATGGCGCAAAGCGACAGAATGTTGCAAGGGTTGTTGCGCATCCTGCGACGCCCGCCGCAATAGGTATACCCGGCACAAGCTGGACGTTGCCTGCCTGTGTTAGAAACGGATTAGGGCGCGCATTCGTAGGCGTACCAGCCAAAGTCGCAACTTGGTTGAGCGCGGTTGTGTTATTGGCAGCGGGTGCCTGAAAAATCGCGCCGGGAATCGATATCAGGATTGAGCCACCTGAGAAACCGGGCGGGAAGATCGGATTATTCGGCACACCGTCATCTGCAGCGCGCAAAAAAGCACCGTCATTATTAAGTGCTACATTGATGCCTAAGGATGGAGCAAAAGCCGTATTTCTGCGTCCGCCATTGCCAAAAAATGTTGGTGCAACTGCACTGAACCGGATTTGCGAACGCTGATCGCCCTGCACGCCATCGTCACGATTGGTTTCAAATGATGCAACGACATTACCACGGCCTTTGGCGAAATTAATGCCTGTAATTCCAGTAAGTCGGTAAGTGAAAGCATCACCTTTGCTTGATATAGACGATAGACCTGAAACTTCAGTCCCTTCAAAATCCTCTCTCAGGATTGTATTAACAACACCGGCAATTGCATCAGAGCCGTAGGCAACAGCACCACCAACAGTCAAAACATCTATGCGTTGAACCAGTGCGGTAGGGATCGAGTTAATATCAACCTGTCCACCTGTTGTATTGCCCTGCACAAACAGTGACCCAGCATTCCCTGAAACAAAGCGCCGCCCATTGACCAGCGTCAATGTGCGCTGAGTTCCAAGATCAAGCAAATCTACAAAAGAAACACCTAGGCTTGAAGGCTGCCCGCCGTTAGTGCCAAGATTATTTGCACCGGGCCCAACCAGTGGAATATCATTCAAAACGTCGATAGTGTTCGTAAATGCACGCGATCCGATCTGTTCTGCAGTGACGGAAGCACCTGGAATCGTACCCTCATATTGTGGGCGCGGTATCCGTGATCCAGTGACAATAATTAGCTCGCCTGGGTCTTTGGACTCATCTTCTGCTGGCGCTGGTGTTTCAAGCTTGGCAGCATCTTGTGCCATCGCCGCAGTGCTCATCGAAAATACGAAAACCGTGGCGAGCGCAGTGGCCGCCAGAATGCGATCTTTTTTCATTACATCATCCCCATTGCGATCGCGCGGATTAGCTGATCACATATTCACTTATGAAAACCTAATCACAAATTTTGGACAAGTCCTAAATTTCAGTTTTGTAACGAATATACTAAAAATTTGTGAATCGTGATAAATTTACAACGACGTCGCTAGCGCCAGTTATCTGATCGAAGGCATACATTTTTCGACAAGCGGCATTGATCAGATATTCACCCGCACCTAACGCATCCTGATGCAGAAAAACTCTTCGACAGTAAAAGTGATCAAGTACATTACAGGCAGTCTTACGGGTATTCTTTTGCTTACGCTACCGGCTTACGGTCAAACTGCAAATGAAATAGAAAACAATGCAGATAGTACTCGCCCCGAAATCGTCGTTACCGCCCCCCGTATCTCCGGTTCTGCAGTTGATGATATTGCACCTGAAATCACGATTAACGAGGATGAGATCGAGGGCTACGGAGCCTCCAGCGTCGCCGATTTGCTTGCAGCACTTGCGCCACAGACGCAGTCAGGTCGTGGGCGGGGAGGCGGCTCTCCCGTCATTTTGGTTAATGGCCGGAGGATATCAGGCTTTGCCGAGATTCGCGATTTGCCGACTGAAGCAATTCTGCGGGTTGAAGTACTCCCTGAGGAAGCAGCGCTGCGATACGGTTTTAGTGCTGATCAACGCGTCACCAATTTCATCCTCCGTCCCGGCTTTGCCGCGATTACGTTTGAGGGCGACTACGGACTGTCAATTGCTGGCGGTCGCGGAGAAACCGAAGTTGGATCAACCTTCACCAAAATTGGCGAGAAGGGACGGATCAACCTCAACGCCGAATATAATGGCGGCAGCGCTCTCAAAGAAGATGAGCGTAATATTAATCGCGGGCCGCTTGATCCGGGTAGATTTCGGACATTATTGCCGCGCAGTGATGAACTCACGCTGGGCGCGACAGTCAACCGCATTGTTACAGACACAGTCGGGCTAACGCTCAATGGCCGCTATGATTATGCGAACCGTGCCTCGCAATTTGGTATCACCTCATCAAGCGTAGGCGGTGTGGTTGATCCGCTTGACCGTGATGCAACGACGCGCGCACTCCACGGCGGGTTGACGCTTGATGGGCCAATTGGTCGTTGGCAATGGTCGCTCACGGGCAATGTGGATCGCATCCGTGCCAAAACGCTGACGGATCGGCGAAGTGGCGGACGCGATAGCGCCAATTCCACCGCGACCTCTGGCGATGCGATCTATACGCTATCGGGCGCTCTGCTTGAACTGCCTGCGGGCCGGGTTCAGGCAACACTGCGCGGCGGCTTTGATACGCGCACCTTTGTCAGCCAGTCAATCCGCAGTGGTGTAACGCGGAGCGCGCGCTTTGGCCGTGATGAGGCCAATGTGCGCGCGAGCATCGACATTCCGCTCGCTGACAAGGCGCGCGGCGTGGCATCAGCGCTTGGCGATCTGTCGATCAATTTCAACGCTGGCTACCGCGAGCTTGATGATTTTGCCGGGCTTACGGCATACGGCTTTGGGCTGAACTGGACACCGCTAAAAGGCGTGTCGCTGCTCGCGAGCATCACAACAGAAGAGGCTGCCCCCTCGATCCAGCAACTTGGCGAACCGCTGCTGGTAACGCCTGGGGTTCCCGTGTTTGATTTCCGCAACCAAGCCAGCGTGATCATTGACCGAATCAGCGGCGGCAACCCGGCGTTGCAGGCTGAACAGCGCCGCGACATTAAGGTTGGACTATCCTATCAGATATCGCAAACCCCGCTGCTTTCGCTCAGCACCAATTTCTTCCGCAACCGCAGCAGCGGCACCGTCGCAAGCTTTCCAACGCTCACGCCCGAAATTGAACGCGCCTTCCCCGATCGCTTCATTCGCGATGCCAGCGGGCGACTGCTGTCAATCGATACGCGGCCAATCAATTATGATGCGACGCGCAGCGATGTCCTGCGCACGGGGTTTAACTTTTTCAATCCGTTCAAAGCGCCGCCTCGCCCCGAAGGTGCAGCAGAACGCCCCGGAGGTGCGCGTCCGGGAGGAATACGCCCCAGCGGCGGCCCGCGTGGTGGTGGGCCGGGGCGTAGTGGTGGGCCGGGACGGGGCGGTGGCTTTGGCGGGGGCGGCGGCCCCGGCGGGATTCAGCTCGGGCTATATTACAGCTACCGCTTCACCGATGAAATCAGCATTCAACGCAACCTGCCAGTGTTCGATTTGCTCGACGGATCAACTGTTGGGGGAAACGGCGGATCATCGCGCCACGCGGTTGAGCTTGAAAGCGGCGTTTTCAAAAACGGGCTTGGCCTGCGCCTGACCGGAAATTATATCAGCGGCAGCACGGTTCGCGGCAGCCTTGTACCGGGCAGTAGCGACGGCGATTTGCGCTTTTCTGATTTGCTGACGCTCAACGCGCGTTTCTTTATCAATTTTGACAGCCGTAAATCGCTGATCAAGCGCGTGCCCATCCTCAAAGGAACGCGGCTATCGCTGCGGATCGATAATCTGACAAATGCCATCCGCGATGTACGCGATGCGAGCGGCACGGTGCCATTCAGCTTTCTGCCCGGCTTCGTTGATCCGCGCGGGCGGTTTATCGAGGTCAGCCTGCGGAAGATTTTCTAGACACCGCACTGCGCCCGGTGCAGCAGTTTCTGATCCGCAAGCACAAGCGCCATCATCGCCGCAACGACGGGTGTTCCGCGAATGCCAACGCACGGATCATGGCGACCCTTGGTGACGATTTCAGTCGCCTCGCCTTCATTGGTGATCGTCTCCACCGGGGTCAGGATTGAGCTTGTCGGCTTGAACGCGACGCGGCACACCACTGGCTGTCCGGTTGAAATCCCGCCCGCAATACCGCCCGCATGATTGGCGAGGAAATCGGGCTTATTCGATCCGGGGCGCATCGCATCGGCATTTTGCTCGCCGCGCAGCCGGGCTGCGGCAAAGCCATCGCCAATTTCAACACCCTTAACCGCGTTGATGCTCATCATTGCAGCCGCAAGTTCAGCATCAAGCTTGGCATAGAGCGGCGCGCCCCATCCCGCAGGAACTCCCGTTGCGACGCATTCAATCACTGCACCAAGCGAACTGCCCGCCTTGCGCGCGTCATCCACCAGCCTTTCCCAGCGTGCGGCGGCAACTTCATCGGCGCAAAAGAAAGGGTTTTTATCAATCTGAGCGGCTTCAAAATTATCACGGTCAATCGCATCGCCACCAATTTCGACGACATAGGCAAGGATAGATACCTCGGGAATCGCCAGTCGCGCCACCGCACCCGCAGCGACCCGCGCCGCCGTCTCACGTGCTGAACTGCGCCCTCCCCCGCGATAATCGCGAAAGCCGTATTTCGCGTCATAGGCATAATCGGCATGCCCAGGGCGATAAGCCTTGGCAACGTCGCTATAATCTTTTGAGCGCTGATCGGTGTTTTCGATCATCAGTGAGATTGGCGTTCCCGTCGTCCGCCCGTCAAACACGCCGGAGAGGATGCGCACGGCATCGGCCTCCTGCCGCTGCGTCGTAAAGCGTGACGTTCCGGGGCGGCGCTTGTCAAGGAATGGCTGAATATCGGCTTCTGAAAGCGGCAACCCCGGCGGGCACCCGTCAACAATCGCGCCGAGCGCTGGCCCATGGCTTTCGCCCCATGTCGTGAAGCGGAAAATATGGCCGAAGCTGTTGTAACTCATGCAGCTTGGGAATTCGGGAATTGTTTCATGTAAGCGGCCGTTCCGAAGCGTCCGGCAAGTAATCCACCCACAGAATAATCCACATCAAGCGCTTCCCAGTGCAGGCCATAACCTTGACCGCTTATTTCAATGTCTTCAAGCTGTTCGGGTGTGGCATCACCAAGCCCTTGCACAAGATGTGGTGAAAAGGCGAACGTTGCGCCGTTCGTCAATTCCAGAATCATCCTTTTGGATTTACGATCATATCGTGCCGCCTTTGCATGGGGTTCAGTTTCAAAAAGACGACGACCCCGCTCGCAGGCGGCTTCATAATCCTCGTTAGTCAATTCGGCCATGAATCGATTCCCACGTTCGTAAGAGCAATTGATAGTGATCACTTATCACAGTCAATGCGCGCTTCAAATCCGCTTGTTTGAAACCGCGCTGCCAGATCAATCTCGTCTCACCACCAAGCAAGGCGACCTTCGCTTCACCATCGCCAATAATATGGACGTGCGGAGGCGGATGATCATGAAGATAGATAACGTAACGCAACCCGCCTTCGCGAAAAACGACTGGCATTAGCTCAGCGCAATGTCCGGTGCATCCTCGGCCTTCATCCCGATCACATGATAGCCCGCGTCAACATGGTGGGTTTCACCCGTCACGCCGCTTGAAAGATCACTTAGCAGATACAGCCCCGCCCCGCCGACATCCTCAATCGTGACATTGCGTTTGAGCGGACTGTTAAGCTCATTCCATTTCATGATGTAGCGGAAATCGCCGATCCCACTCGCCGCGAGCGTCTTGATCGGCCCGGCGGAGATCGCATTCACCCGGATGTTGTGACGGCCAAGATCAACTGCCAAATATTTAACGCTCGTTTCAAGTGCCGCCTTGGCCACCCCCATCACATTATAATGCGGGATGACTTTTTCGGCGCCATAATAGCTGAGCGTCAGCAGCGCACCACCATTTGGCATCATCGCGCTCGCCCGCTGTGCCACGGCGACAAAGCTGTAGACACTGATGTTCATTGTCATCTGAAAATTTTCGAGGCTGGTATCAACATAGCCGCCGCGCAGCTCGTTCTTATCCGAAAAGCCAATCGCATGGACGACAAAATCAATCGTCGGCCAGCGCGCGGCCAGCGCCTCAAAGGCACCGTCAAGCGCTGCCATATCGCTCACATCGCAGTCGATCAGGAAATCACTGCCCAACTGCTCAGCGAGTGGGCGCACCCGCTTGCCAAGTGCCTCGCCCTGATAGCTGAATGCCAATTCGGCACCTTCGGCATGTAATTTCTGCGCGATACCCCACGCGAGCGAGCGATCATTGGCAAGCCCCATGATCAGCCCGCGTTTGCCCTTCATGTATCCCGCCACGTTTCCTCCATCATGTTGCCGCGCCCATTGTGCCCTTTAACCCGGTTTCTCCCGTGTCCGCCAGTGCCGCATTCAAATGCGCGCCAATCACAAGTCCGTAACCCACCAGCCAGAAGAACAGGAGCGCAATCATCACCCCTGCGAGTCCGCCATATGTGAGTGCATAGCCGCCAAGCATTTCAATCGCGCGCGGCAGCAGCGTGAGCGCGCCGTACCACCATGCGGTCGCAAAGGCAGCGCCCGGCCATTTGGGATAGGCGCGTGCGCGGTACTGCGTTGGGGTGAGTATCCACAGCATCATGAAAATTGCGACAAACGTCACCGCCACCGGAATAAAACGCGTCGAACCAAGCCAGTTTGTCGCCTGATTAGCGGCGGGTACGAACCGCACGACAATCTCTTCCCCCGCCGTCAGCAGGATCTGCGCCGAAAATGCGGTCATCATCAGCGCCACCGACGCAAACACAATCGCCACCGCAATCAGACGGTTTTGCCAAAAAGGTCGCGTATAATCAGTTCCATAAGCGCGGCGCAGGATTTCACGGATTGTTTCGATAAAACTGCTGACCGTCCATAACCCGACAAGCCCGCCAAACCAGAGGAACGGCCCGGTTCGTGCGGTCAAGACCTCGCGTGCCGTTGCTTCAATCAGCGCCGCAACGCTTGGCGGCAATGTCACCAGCAGCGCAGATATTGCGGCAATATTTTCCTCAGTCTTGCCGATCAATTGCGTGATCGCGGCAATCACGATGAAAAAGGGAAAGAGCGTCAGCAATGTCAGATAAGCGAGATTGCCCGCATGGATGAACCCGTCATTATAAATGCCCACAAAAGTACGCTTGGCCACCTCAAGCGCAGGCGAACCCGGCCCAATATAATATCGCCAGCCTTTGACGGGTGACGCGGTATGGGGATGCTTGCGCCGTTCCTCGGGCGATTCGGGGGAAATGTCACGCACGGCGGTACCTTTTTTGTCAGACGCCGATATCGGCCCTCGGATTCCGGTTGTCAGTCCAATTCTGGACAAACTGATCAAGCGCAGCATTCTCTGCCGGAAGGTCAACCATCAATGTGACAAGTTGATCCCCGCGCGCACCCGATTTACCGGTAAATCCTTTGCCTTTGAGCCGCAGTACCTTGCCCGATGTCGCACCCTTGGGAATGCCGAGCATGACCGCGCCGTCCACCGTCGGCACCTTGACCTTGCCGCCAAGTACCGCCTCAACCAGCGTAATCGGCAGATCAAGCCGGACATTATCTCCGTCGCGGATGAAAAATCGGTGCGTACCAATCTCAATCGTGACAATCGCATCGCCGCTGCCGCCAGCGCCTGACTGGCCCTTGCCCGTAAGCCGCACCTGCGTTCCGCTTTCAACACCTGCCGGAATTTTAAGGTCAATCGTCTTGCCGTCCTGAAGCGTGATCCGCTGCGGCGTCGCGGCGGCAGCATCAACAAAGGGCACATTAAGTCGGTAATTGACATTCCCCCCGCGCGCAGGCGGCGCTGAACGGCGGCCAAATAATCCTTCAAAAATATCGCCGAGATCGCCGTCAACCGCACCTGCAAAGCCACCACCCGGTGCGCCCCGAAAACCGCCGCTACTGCCGCCGCTTGCGCGCGCACCCGCAAATGGGTTGGCGGGATTGCCGTCCCCGTCAATCTCACCGCGATCAAACCGCGCGCGCTTATCCTTGTCGCCCAGCAGGTCATACGCCGCCGTAACCCCGGCAAAACGCGCCGCCGCCTTTGGATTATTGGGATTGGTATCGGGGTGAAGCTCTTTGGCGAGCTTGCGATACGCCTTCTTAATGTCTGCGTCGCTTGCCCCGCGCGCCACGCCAAGCGTTGAATAAGGATCTGCCATGTTCTCTAGCTAGTGATTGGAGGCGCGCACGGCAACTATTGTGTCCATAATATGCAATTTTGCATGATTAATCATACTAATATGATTATTGAAGTGCCTGACTGCATAGCAGCTAATCTCAGGAGAAAAACATGATTGTCGCACTTGATATAGTTCCACCACCTCCACCTGCCGTCATCCGCGTTTCAGATGCGCAGCGGCCAGCCCTTATAGTTTCAGGCCATAAAGTCATCTTTTCTCGCTTTGCCAATACGGCCTCCAAGCCAAGTTCATCACAAGCTGCAGGCGCAGCACGAGCACCGGTTTGCTCCACGATCGCACCAATTGCTGACCAAGTTGGTACGCAAAAACTGCGCAAGCCTGCACAAAGTGTTGATCGCGGCGGGGCCATCTTCAATGCCAATGCAATCATTGATATGCGTTTCCGTGTGCTTGTTGGCACTGAATTGGGAACGCTTGCCAATGTGCGCACCACCCAAGATGCGGCACCCATTTTGAGTAGGGCCGCTGCCTCAATAAATTCGGCCAATATCGTTGCTTATGGCAGAACGACAGATCAGCTTTTCGCGCTTGCCTCGCAACAAGGTTATTTCGGTTCGCCTGCCCATGTTGCGTGGTCTGAAGCCGCAGAAGGCCGAACGGGTGGCCGTGTGCCTGCCACTTGGTGGCGCACAAACGATCCATTTGGTGGTACTTCCGGCAATGGCCCCAACATCCTACCGGGCGGACGTTATCCCGGCAGCGTTGCTAAAATTGCGATGGCGCATGATACGGATTGGACATTAGGACGTTTGTTCAATGCCGGGCCGCTCAAATCCTTGTTCAGCGCCACTGGCAAGCCATCCGATATCGGCAGTTACGGGCTTGTACCCTTTCATTCAGTCAATCGGGGATATGGCGCGCTCTATACCAATCCCTTCGGGCATCCCGATTGGGTGATCCGCTTTGTTGATCAATGCACAGGAAATGCACTTTAAATAGCGCATTTTGAGTGACGCCCCCGCCGCCATCACTGCGCACTCATCCGTTGATGATGGCGGATCACTTCATCAATAATGAAGCGCAGGAATTTCTCAGTAAAATCAGGATCAAGATTGGCCTGTTGGGCAAGCCCGCGCAAACGCTCCACTTGTCGCTCCTCGCGCCCCGGATCGGCCGGGGGAAGCCCAGCCTCAGCCTTATAGCGCCCAACCGCCTGTGTCGTTTTGAAGCGCTCGGCAAGCATGAACACAAGTGCTGCATCAATATTGTCAATCGTCTGGCGATATTGGTTCAAACGGTCATCGGTCATTATCGCCTCCACTGCGTCTACCCCGATATGCCCCAACATGTCCTTCATGCAAGCCTTATGGCCGCAAATGCACTTGCGTTTAGGGTCGCTCACCGCCAATGCAGATGCTGATATGACAGCAACGCTCCACCGCATCGGCGCTGAAAAAGCGCCCTCACTTGACCCGATCATGACGCTGGTTGCTGCTGACATGAATCAGGTAAACAGCGTCATTCTTGACCGGATGCAGTCCGAAATTCTGCTCATCCCCGAACTTGCCGGACACTTGATCGCTGGCCGGGGAAAGCGGATGCGGCCCATGCTGACGCTCGCCACTGCCAAGCTGCTCGATTATCCTGGGACACGGCAATATAAGCTCGCCGCGTCAGTGGAATTTATCCATACCGCGACGCTCCTTCATGACGATGTGGTTGACGGTTCGGACATGCGCCGCGGCAAGCGCACGGCGAACCTTATATGGGGCAATCCCGCGAGCGTTCTGGTTGGCGATTTTCTTTTCAGTCGCGCTTTTGAACTGATGGTTGAGGATGGCAGCCTCAAAGTCCTCAAAATCCTGAGCC
>JAYUIX010000039.1:0-39332 GCA_043765635.1 Sphingomonadales bacterium | reverse complement strand
CCGCTTCCTCGCACGCCCAAGCGGCAAGATTGAGCAACATCGGATCGCGCTGACCCGCCGCCAACATGACTTGGGCAAGCCGGGTAGCGGTGTTCATATCGCCAATGCTTAGTGCGGCATCAATCGCCTGCCATGTGGCGGTTTCGCTCAATATCCTGTTCCCTTACTGCCTGCTCTTTGCCCGAAGCTTGGTTGGCGCGCAATTGCATCTGCGCGTGCGGCTTGACAGTTGGGAGCGCTTCCTTTCCTGATACTGGACGTAACCACCCACCCGTCACGGACAAGTTAATGACCGATTTTCAAGCACTCCTTCAACCTGATCAAGGCCAATCTGCGCGCAGCATTGCCGTCGCCACCAAAGAAGGGTTTGACGATTGGTTTAAGGCGCTTCCTGAACGCGCGCGCGCGGTTGTGCTTGCCGCGCAGTTCAAGGGCAAGGCTGGCGAGTTCGTCATTGTGCCGGGCGAAGTTGCCGATGATTGGTCTGTGGCGATTGGTGCCGCCGATACGCCGAGTGTCTGGGATTTGGCGGGAGCGGTCGCGCGGTTGCCCGAAGGGACATACAGACTGAGCGAAGCTGCGCCGGGGCAAGCGGCACTTGGTTGGCTCCTCGCGCACTACCGCTTTGATCGGTATTTGCCGTTGGCTGATCCTATGCCGCTGCGGGTGTTGCTGACGCCTGAACCAGCGACCATTGCCGAGACGGTGCGGGTGGCACAAGCGACCGCGCTTGTCCGCGATCTCGTTAATACGCCCGCTGCCGATATGGGGCCAGCCGATTTGCAAAGCGCGGCACAGGGCATAGCCAAGGCGCATGATGCGACGCTGACGATCACCAAGGGTCATGATCTTGCCACTGGTTATCCGATGATCCACGCAGTCGGGCGCGCGGCGGACAAGCATCACGCGCCGCGCCTGATTGAGATAGAGTGGGGCAATCCTGCACATCCGCGCATCGCGATTATTGGCAAGGGCATTACCTTCGATTCGGGCGGGCTTAATATCAAACCCGGCGGGTCAATGCGGCTCATGAAAAAGGATATGGGAGGCGCGGCGCACGCGCTTGCACTCGCCAGCCTTGTAATGGCGGCGCGGCTGCCAGTGCGGCTGCATATACTGATCGCAGCGGCGGAGAACGCGATTTCGGGCGATGCGTTCAGGCCCGGTGACATCCTTTCGTCGCGAAATGGATTAACCGTTGAAATAGACAATACCGACGCCGAAGGGCGGCTCGTACTTGCCGACGCGATTACCCGCGCGGGCGAAGATACCCCTGAATTGATGATCGATTACGCGACACTGACCGGAGCCGCACGCGTTGCGCTTGGGCCAGATTTGCCCGCGATGTTCTGCAATGATCACGCGCTTGCCCGCGCATTTTCTGAAAGTGCGGTCAACTGCGATGATCCAGTTTGGCGCTTGCCGCTCTGGTCTGGCTATGATGATATGCTCAAATCAGATGTCGCTGATATCGCAAACAGTTCCGAAAGCGGCATGGCGGGCGCGATTACCGCAGCACTGTTCCTGCGCAAATTCGTCCCCAAAGGAATAGCATGGGCACATTTCGACACATTTGCATGGCGCAGTGCTGCCAAGCCCGGGCGCCCCAAAGGCGGCGACGCACTGGGCCTTCGCGCCGCCTTTGGGGTGCTCAAATCACGTTATCAGGTAATTTAGCGCTTGCCCAGGAATCCGCCGAGGATTGCATCCAATGGGTTTGATGCGCCCGCCTGCTGACCACCGCCACCAAGTGCACCTGCGAGTCCGCCAAGGATATCACCGAGACCGCCGCCGCCTTGAGCAGGCGCAGCGGCCGCACTGCCACCTCCGATCATTGACGCAAGCACTGATCCAGCGAGGCCGCCCATGATGCCGCCGCCCATTTTCTTGGAAACCTGCTGCGCAACAAGCCCAGCGATGACAGGCAGCATTGCCTTCAGGATCGTATCACTAATCCCCGTTTGCGCCGACGCATGAGTAGCGACTTGGCGGCTGACGTCCTTTGATCCGAAAATCTGGCCGAGGATATTATTGCCGTTGTCGATATCCTGTTCCGGCGCGCCCATCCCAGCAACAATATTTGTAATCTGGCCAAGCCCGCCAGCCTCCTCGTTTTTCTGAAGTCCGCCCATCACGGCGGGGAGAAGCGCACCGACAGCAGCGTTTGCCTGATCAGGGGAAAGGCCAAACTGGCTTGCGAGGCCGCCAACATCAATTTGCGGATTGCCACCAGTGCCTTGTCCGCCAATGGCCCCTTGCAAAAGCTGACCCAAAATATCCATTATTTTACTCCTCACCCAAATTATAATAGCGACGGCATCAATGGCGCTGCCACAGAAAGCATAGTAGCTTCTTTGCGCAAAACAATGCCACAGTGATTCGTGCACTTGGCCACTAACAGGAGTAACAAATGAGTATTTTTAGCGCGATCAAGAATGCAATTTTCGGAAAGCCAGCCGCCGCCGCCGCCGCGCCTGCCCCGGTTGCCAAGCCAGCCGCAGCAGCTGTTGCCGCAGCACCGTCGGCTCCGGTTGATATTGATGCAATCCTGACTGCTGCCGCTGCATCGGTTGATTATGATACCAATTGGCGGACATCGATTGTTGATCTGATGAAGCTTTGTGGCCTCGACTCTAGCCTCGGCAATCGCAAAGAACTTGCCAATGAGCTTGGTTTTACTGGCGATATGAATGACAGTGCATCAATGAATATCTGGCTTCACCGTCAGGTGATGAATCAGCTTGCGGCCAACGGCGGGCATGTTCCAGCAGATCTCAAAGATTAATCCGATTATCACAATGGCTGGCGCAAACGGGTACGTCTCGCCAGCCATTGCTTTTATATGATGCAATCGTCTATTCGCGCAGCAATATGACCGCTTTGCGCAGCAGCTTTCGCCTTTCCGGCCACTCAATGAGTTTTGATCTGCGACGTCACGCGCTGCGCGGAGATCTTGCTGATGTTGCGCTTGCAGGGCTAACTTTTGCTCCGCATTATGTCGAGGCAGTTTTGCGTGAGTGTGCCCTGCCCTTCTCTGCCATGTACAGCAAACCTGGCGGTGATCAGGTTTCAGAACTGCTTGCAGGCGAGGCATTTGGTTTGCTTGATATTTCGGGTGGCTGGGCATGGGGCTATTCAATCCACGATCATTATGTTGGCTATGTGAGGGACGATGCACTGATCATGCCATCTGGTCATGTGCAAGCAGCGGCAAAAAGTGATCCCGTTGAAGCCGCAAGCATGTTTCTTGATATGCCTTATGTGTGGGGTGGACGCGGCGGCGCAGGAGTTGACTGCTCCGGGCTATTGCAGCGCGGACTTGCAGCGGCAGGGATTGCAGCACCGCGTGACAGCGACATGCAATTGGCCGAAACAGGCAATCTGCTCGCAGATGATGCGCCACTCAAACGCGCTGATTTGATATTTTTTCCCGGCCACGTCGGAATTATGGTTGATGAGGATCATCTTCTTCATGCAACGCGTCATCACGGCAAGACTGTGATCGAACCGCTTGCTGACGTTGTGGCGCGTGTTTCGGCTGAACATCCCCAAGCAATCACGGCGCGCAAACGACTTTCCTTATGACGCACCGGGTGTTTGTTGATGGCGCCGTCGGGACGACTGGCCTCGAAATCGCTGGCCGGCTTGAAGGACGCGCTGATCTTGAAATTATTACGCTTGATGACGCACAGCGCAAGGATGCGGGCGTTCGCCGCGACGCGCTTAATGCAGCTGATGTCGTTATCCTTTGCCTACCCGATGACGCCGCGCGTGAAGCGGTTGCACTGATTGATAATCCCAATGTAAGAGTAATTGATGCTTCAACCGCGCACCGTACAGCGCCCGATTGGATATTCGGTTTTCACGAAATTGACCCGGACGGAAAACGCAAGGTTGCGGGCGCAATGCGAGTATCAAATCCGGGCTGTTATTCAACTGGTTTTCTAGCGCTAGTTGTCCCGCTCCTTCGTGCCGGGGTCATTCCCGCCGAATGGCCGATCAGCGTGAACGCAGTCTCGGGCTATTCAGGGGGCGGCAAGGCGATGATTGCCGAATTTGAGAGTGGAAACGCGCCAACCGCATGGCGCACCTACGCGCTCACGCTCGCGCACAAGCATGTCAGCGAAATGCACCGTCATTCGGGCCTCATCCACGCGCCGCTATTCGCTCCGTCAGTTGCGAATACGTATCGCGGGATGATTGTTGACGTGCCGTTGCTTACAGGTGCGATGCCCGAAACACCGACGTCTTATGTTGTAAGTGCAATCCTGCGTAAAGCCTATGCTGACTGTACGCTCGTCAACCTGATCGAAGATTTTGACGAGGCAAACCTGACTATCGAACACGCAGCAGGCACCGACCGCCTTGATCTGTTTGTGTTCGGCAGCGGCGATGGCGGGCAAATGCGGTTGGTCGCAGCGCTTGACAATTTAGGCAAAGGCGCCGCTGGTGCTGTGGTTCAGTCGCTTAATCTGATGATCGGCATTGATGAATGCACTGGCCTTAGAATTTAATGATCAAGGGATCGCCGAACCGGCGTGGAGCGCAATCAGCCCGGCGATCAAACCTGTTTAGACTGCCGGCCGCGGAGAAAGAAACAAGTTAAAAGATTAACTCTAATCGTTTTTATCGATTTTAGAGTGCAATCGCTGGTTTTAACGACTGTTGTTTGCGGCGGCGCAACGCTGCGCCAATCATGCCGAAGCCCATAATCATCATTGCCCATGTCGCAGGCTCAGGCACGCCGCCACCAGCACCGCCACCAAGGAGGAATACCTGGCTCTGATTATCGAATGCCACCAGCGCACCGATGCTGTTAGCATTGCCTAGCGGGCCGTTCAGCACCGCCGCCAAGTAAGAGTCTGCCTGCGCCTGAATATCGACAAAATCGCCGAATGTGCTGAAATCGCCGTTGGTTACTGAATAGCCGCCAACACCTGCCTCAAAGACGATTTCCCAGACGCTCAGCGCAACTGACGCGGCGATACGCGATTGCAAGCTGATATCGCTGGTCGCCGCAAACAACGGGTTGGTATTGCGAAGCAGAGCAGCCAATTGCTGCTGTTTCGTAGTATTTGATAAGAATGATGAAATCGCGCCGAGTTCAAAGTTGCCACCAGTCAGCGTGCGCGTAAAATCGAGGCAATAAGACAGCACCGAAAAAGGATCATTGGTCTGTACATTACGGCCATTGAAAGAAAAACGACCAGCCTCGCCGCCGAACCGCAAGTTAAGTGGGGTGAAACTGATCCCGCCGAACAGCGCGGGCGGATCATAATGCGCCTCTTCAAGGAAGATGGTTGTTGCAGATGCGGGAGCGGCAACACATGCTGTCGCTAAACCTATCGCCGCAATTAATCGTTTGAATATACGCATAACCAACCCCCGAATCACTTTAAGAAAACAGGTTAATCGAATTTTAGTGATTCACAAAGCAATCCGAATCGCGTTAAGCATCAAAATGGGACGGCTTACATCTCACCTTTTGCCCGCCGTAGCGCGAACCATTTTTCGACGTTGGCATTGTGCTGGTCAAGCGTGTCAGCAAACACATGCCCGCCCGACCCGTCGGCGACAAAGTAAAGCGCGCGCGTCGGCTCAGGGTCAAGCACTGCGGCAATCGCCGCCTTCCCTGGATTGGCGATTGGCCCGGCAGGCAACCCAACGCGCGCGTAAGTATTATAGCCATTATCGGCAGCCAGTTCGGATTTGAGAATACGCCGACCTAGCGGTTTGCCCTTGGTGACTGGATAAATCACCGTTGGATCAGCTTGAAGCTTCATCCCGATTCGCACACGGTTTGAATATACCCCGGCAACCTTGCGATGTTCAGTTGGCAACGCCGTCTCTTTTTCAACGATTGCGGCAAGCGTGATCGCCTCTTGCGGGCTTCGCGCAACCGTTGTTGGTTTGCGCTGCGCCCATAGTTCAGCAAGCGTTTTGCTCATCGCATCCTGCATCCGCTTGACCACGGCTGCGCGTGGCTCGCCCCGCACATAGGCATAGCTATCGGGAAGAACTGATCCTTCAGGCGGCACTGTGACGTCACCCGTGAGCAATTCAGTCGCCATCAGCCGCTCCTGAACCAAGACTGAGGGCATCCCTTCAGGGATCGTCACGAAACGCTGTAACGTCTTGCCCGACTGAATAAGCGCAAGAACTTCGCCGTCATCCATGCCTGCGCTAACTTCATATTCACCTGGCTTGATTGGTTCATCCGAACCAAGCAGCTTTGCCTTGCGCAGGAAGGCGCTAGCCGATTTGATCGCACCTTTTTCTTCAAGCATTTTCGCCGCTGATGTCAGGCTTGACCCCTGTGCCACAACGACCGTCACATCTTTTTGTGCAGTCCCGCCGCACGCTGCTAGCAGCAACGCAAGACAGAAGCTCAACGAAAGGCGCATAGTTACAGTGACCGCATGACGAGCGATGCGTTGGTGCCCCCGAAGCCGAAGCTATTATTCAGAACAGCGCGTACCTGACGTTTTTTGGCGACATGCGGCACAAGATCAACGCCGACACAGCTATCACTCGGGTTATCAAGATTAAGTGTTGGCGGAACAATTTGATCGCGCATCGCGAGCAGACAGAAAATCGACTCCACCGCCCCCGCCCCGCCTAGCAAATGGCCAATCGCCGATTTGGTTGAACTCATCGACATGCCGCCAAGCGAAGTGCCAAACAAACGCCGTATCGCGCCAAGTTCAAGCTCATCACCCATCGGGGTTGAGGTGCCATGCGCGTTGACATAATCAATGTCATCAAGCGAAAGCCCCGATTTTTTCATCGCCATTTGCATTGACCTGAACGCGCCTGATCCTTGCGGGTGGGGCGCAGTCACATGATAGGCATCGCCTGACAAGCCGTAGCCAATCACTTCGCCGTAAATCTTTGCGCCTCGTGCCTTTGCCCGTTCATATTCTTCAAGCACAACAATACCCGCGCCTTCACCCATTACAAAGCCGTCGCGATCCTTATCATAAGGCCGCGATGCTTTTTCGGGCGTGTCGTTAAATCCGGTTGAAAGCGCACGCGCTTGCGAAAATCCGGCAATACCAATCGGACAAACAGTAGACTCAGAGCCGCCTGCGAGCATCACATCGGCATCATCCATCGCGATCATCCGTGCAGCATCACCAATCGAATGCGCGCCTGTGGAGCAAGCAGTGACCACGGCATGATTTGGCCCCATTAGGCCATATTTGATTGAGACCTGCCCTGAAATTAGATTTATCAATCGTCCGTGAACGAAGTGTGGCGATACCCGGCGCGGGCCTTTTTCGGCCAACACCAGCGATTCGCTCTCAATCCCCGGCAATCCGCCAATACCCGAACCAATTGAGCAGCCCGCGCGGAATCGCTCTTCCTCAGTCATATCAGTTAAACCGGCATCTTCAATCGCTTGGCTTGCGGCATCAATGCCAAGAATGATGAAGCGGTCAACCTGTCGCTGAACCTTATAATCAACACGCAGATCAGGATCAAAACCCCAAGGATGATTTTTTGGCTTTACCTCACAAGCAATTGTGCAGGCATAAGCGCTTGCATCAAATTGGGTGATTTGTCCGGCACCCGATTTGGATGCGATCAGATTTGCCCAGCTTGTTTCAACATCCGCGCCAAGCGGCGTAACAAGCCCCAATCCGGTTATGACAACGCGCCGCATTCCAATCCTCTCAAACAAAAACGGCCCTTTCGCGGTTGCGAGAGAGCCGTTTTCTATTCCTAAAAACGCACCCGCAACGCCGGGTTCGCACCGCCTTTATCAGGCTTTCTTTTCGTTGATAAACGCAATCGCATCATTAACCGTTGCAATTTTCTCAGCCGCATCATCAGGGATTTCAACCCCAAACTCTTCTTCAAACGCCATTACCAATTCGACAATGTCAAGGCTGTCAGCGCCAAGATCATCGATGAAGCTCGCGTCATCAGTAACCTTGTCTGCTTCAACGCCCAGATGTTCGACAACGATTTTTTTAACGCGATCTGCTGTCTCGCTCATGGATGATCCTTCTCGTTCATGTGAAAGCAATGTTGATAAAATGCCCTAAAGCGGCGTCTCGTTTGTTGCAAGCCCCCTCTTAAGAGAGCACCCGCGAAGGCATGTTTGCCGAAGCGCTCAAATCATCGCCATTCCGCCGTTAACGTGGAGCGTTTGTCCGGTAACATATGCCGCCTCGCGACTGGCAAGATAGGCCACCGCTGCGCCAATATCTGCGCCCTCGCCAAGCCGACCAACCGGAATACGCTTGGTAAGCGCTTCCTTTTGCGCATCGGGCAGGGCGTCAGTCATTGGTGAAACGATAAAACCGGGTGCCACACAATTCACAGTAATGTTACGGCTTGCCAGTTCCTGACCCAGCGCCTTTGACATTGCTGTGAGGCCGCCCTTTGATGCGGCATAGTTCGCCTGCCCCGGATTGCCCGTCGCGCCGACAACGCTGGTGATCGAAATGATCCGGCCAAAACGTGCCTTCATCATCGGTTTTGACGCAGCACGGATCAAGCGGAACGCGGCGGTAAGGTTCACAGCAATCACCTGATCCCATTCCTCATCCTTCATCCGCATCGCCAGATTATCGCGGGTCACGCCTGCATTGTTGACAAGGATATCAAGCTGGCCAAGCGCCTCAACCGCGCGGGGGACAAGGCCATCAACCGCTGCACCATCTGAAAGATTACACGGCAGGATCACCGGATCGCCGCCAAGCCCCGCCGCAACCGCCGCCAGAGCGTCCTCACGCGTCCCCGAAAGCGCAACCCGCGCGCCTTGTGCCGCCAGTGCCACCGCCACCGCCGAGCCAATTCCGCCCGATGCCCCCGTTACGAGAGCAGTCATTCCGGTTAAGTCAAACATAACTATTCCTTATTTTTGGTTCACGCGGAGGCGCGGAGACGCGAGGATGTGTAATCATTGACGATACGACGGAGCCCTTCTTTGAGCGTTGCGCCGCCAAAATTTATGAGCAGCCCAACGGGCTGCTTTGTCAAACGAAGATAGGTTAGAAGTTGTTTGGCATGAGCCGCGTTTAATGATTCAACGGATTTTAGTTCAGTCAGCAGACGATTATCCACTATCAAATCGATTTTGAAAGCGGCTTCAAACTTCATGTCCTCAAATTCAATATCAACTGGCTTTTGCCGAACAACTGAATACCCAAGTTTAGCCAATTTGCCTGCCAAAACAGTTTCATAGACACTTTCGAGCAGGCCCGGCCCAAGGTCACGATGAAGAGGCACAGCAAGATCAATCACATCTCCAGTAATTGTATCAATATCTCTCAACCTAAACCCTCCGCGTCTCCGCGTCTCCGCGTGAACAATATCCTCTTAAATTGCTTTCAGAAGACCCTCAATATCATCCATGCTGACGAGCGACGCCACTTCAACCTCGCCAACCGCACTGCGCTTAACCATCGGGCCAACGACTTTGCCGCCGAATTCGACAAAGTGATGCACACCCGCCATCTCCATCGCGATCACCGATTCGCGCCAGCGGACGCGACCCGTGACTTGTTCGACGAGCAGAGTGCGGATCGTATCCGCATCTGCAACCGGGGCCGCCGTCACATTGGCGTAAAGTGGAATGAGTGGAGCCTGTAAAGCTGCCCCTTCAAGCGCCTGCGCCATCGCGTCCGCCGCTGGCTGCATCAGCGGGCAGTGGAACGGTGCGGATACGGGGAGCAAAACCCCGCGCTTGATGCCGTGTTCCTTGGTGAGCGCAATCGCGCGGTCAATCGCGGCCTTGTGCCCCGAAATCACGACCTGCCCCGGATCATTATCATTGGCAACGGTGCATACCTCACCTTCCGCCGCCGCATCAGCCAGCACTTGCGCTCTATCAATATCAGTACCCAGCAGTGCCGCCATCGCGCCAATCCCAACTGGAACAGCAGCTTGCATCGCCTCTCCGCGTAGCCGCAGCAACCGCGCCGTCGTCGCCAGATCAAGTGCGCCCGCCGCACAGAGTGCCGAATATTCACCCAAACTATGCCCAGCAACAAAATCGCATTTATCGACGAGCGACACCCCGCCTTCCCGTTCAAGTACGCGCAGAGCCGCAATCGCATTGGCCATGATCGCAGGCTGGGCATTGGCGGTGAGCATCAGTTGCTCCTCCGGCCCTTCGCACATCAGCTTGAGCAGATTTTGGCCAAGTGCATCGTCAACCTCTTGAAACACTTCGCGCGCAACGGTGCTGGCTTGGCTCAGCGCAAGCCCCATGCCAACCGATTGGCTGCCCTGCCCCGGAAAAATAAATGCCCGCATTGGAAATTCCCTGAATTCTAATCGAAGACGGTGTTGCTTTTTTCGACCGTCCACGTCTGCCCTTTGGAAAGCAGCGCTTGCATGTCGGCACGCTTTCCTTCGGACAGTTTGGCGTTTTGTTCAGTCACCGCGCGGTCAAACGTTGCGCGAGGATGATCAAAAATAACCCCGAGCGCGACGGGCAAGCCGTCCTCAATCGCCATATCGACGAGCATCATCGCGATGCCGCGATTGGTGACGTTGTGCGTGATCACGCCCGCGCCCTCCCAATCGCCATCAACCACATCAACCACTTGCAGCGTCAGTTCTTCATTGTTGAGGTGAAGCCCCTTGGCACCGCCTGCGAACAGCATTGGCTTGCCGTCCTCAAGCCAAATCTGGTTAAGCGGCGCATTCGCTTTGTCGGTAAAACCAGCGAACACATCATCATTATAAACGATGCAATTCTGGTAAATCTCAACAAAGCCAGTGCCCCGATGCGCGTGAGCAGCCTTCAAAACTTCGGTCAGGCGCTTGTGCGTATCAATCCCGCGCGCAACGAACCGCGCGCCCGAACCAAGCGCAAACGCACACGGTGTCGCCGGGCGATCCACCGAACCATAAGGCGTTGACGGGCTGCGTGTGCCGACGCGCGATGTCGGCGAATATTGCCCTTTGGTGAGGCCGTAAATTTCATTGTTGAACAGCAGCACCTGGCAATCAAGATTGCGGCGGATGAGGTGCATCGTGTGATTGCCGCCGATTGACAGCGCGTCACCGTCGCCCGTGATGATCCAGACATCAAGCTCTGGATTGGCGAGCTTCACCCCCGTCGCCACCGCAGGCGCGCGGCCGTGGATAGTGTGGAAGCCATATGTTTCCATATAATAAGGGAACCGCGATGAGCAGCCAATGCCGCTGATAAACACGGTATTCTCGGGTTTCACACCCAGCTCGGGCATCGTCCGCTGAACTGCCTTCAGAATCGCATAATCGCCGCATCCAGGGCACCAGCGCACCTCCTGATCGGTTTCCCAATCCTTGGGGGAGCCTTTGGCGATGGGGGTCATGTCGTTCATGAAAGTGCTCCTTCAATCGCTGACGTAATTTCAGCAATCGTAAATGGCTGCCCCGAAACCTTATTAAGCGGGCGGGCATCAACTAGATATTGGTCACGCAGCACAGTCTTGAACTGGCCGGTGTTCATTTCGGGCACGATTACCTTGTCATACCCTTTGAGCAATTCGCCCAGATTCTTGGGAAGCGGCCAGATATGGCGGACGTGGATGTGGCTGACATCAAGCCCCTTGCGGCGGCTTCGCAGCACCGCCTGATGAATCGGGCCGAAGGTTGACCCCCAACCGACAATTGCGAGCTTCCCGCCTGGAACACCAAGCGAGATTTCCTGATCAGGAATGCTGTCAGCAACGCCGAGCACTTTATTCTGGCGAATATCGGTCATCATCTGGTGATTTTCCGAACCATAGTTGATGTGTCCGGTATCAACTTCTTTCTCGATCCCACCGATGCGGTGGAGCAATCCGGGGGTGCCGGGCTTCACCCAAGGCCGGGCGAGCTTGTGATCGCGCCCGTAAGGCTTGAAGCCACCCTCGGGCACATGATCAAGGAATGTTACCGGGAACGGCGCGTGCGCGTCCATATTTGGCACCGCCCACGGCTCCGCTGCGTTGGCGATATAGCCGTCGGTCAACAGCATCACCGGCGTCATATATTGCACTGCAATCCGCACCGCCTCAATCGCGCATTCAAACGCGTCAGCAGGCGAACAGGCCGAGATTACGGGCATCGGCGTATCACCGTTGCGCCCATACACTGCTTGATAAAGATCGCTCTGTTCAGTCTTGGTGGGGAGGCCAGTCGATGGACCGCCGCGCTGTGAGTTAATGATGATCAGCGGAAGCTCAGTCATCACCGCAAGCCCCATCGCTTCACCCTTGAGCGCAATCCCCGGTCCCGATGACGATGTTACGCCAAGCTTACCCGCATAAGACGCACCGATTGCTGACGCGATTGCGGCAATCTCATCCTCGGCCTGAAAGGTCGTCACGCCAAATTCTTTAAGACGTGAGAGATGATGGAGGATCGCTGAAGCAGGCGTAATCGGATAGCCACCGAAGAAAATCTTGAGGCCCGCCAGTTGCGCGCCCGCGACAATCCCGAGCGAAATCGACTCAGCGCCCGTAATCGTGCGGTACTGCCCCGGCGCGACGTTCGCCGCAGCGACATGATGCTGCTTCAGCCGTGCATCGCCAAGCCCGTCGCCGCTGATTTCGGCGGTTTCACCGTAGGCATGGCCCGCATTGAGTGCAGCAATATTGGCCTCAGCCAGTACTGGGTTTTTCGCAAATTTCTCATTGAGCCACGCGACAATCGGGGCACGATCACGGTCAAACATCCACAGCGCAAGGCCAAGTGTCCACATATTCTTGCAGCGGAGCGCTTCCTTGTTGCCAAGCCCGAACGGCTTGACCGCATCAAGCGTCAACTGCGAAATATTAAAGTGCATCAACTGCCACTTCGACAGGCTGCCATCCTCAAGCGGGTTGGCTGTATAGGCCGCTTTCTTGAGGTTGCGCTCGCCAAATTCGCCATCATCGGCAATGATCAGACCGCCTGCCTTGAGCGCACCAACGTTGGTTTTGAGCGCAGCCGGGTTCATCGCGATCAGGACATCAGGTTCATCGCCCGCAGTCGTAATTTCCGCCGAGCCGAAATTGATCTGGAATGCCGACACCCCAAACAACGTACCCTGCGGCGCGCGGATTTCAGCCGGAAAATCAGGAAAGGTCGCAAAATCATTGCCGGAGAGCGCGGACGACAGGGTAAACTGCCCCCCGGTCAATTGCATACCGTCCCCTGAGTCGCCCGCAAACCGGACGACGACGGCTTCGGTGTTTTCAGGTGCGTTAAATATAGTCGCACTCTCGGTGCGCACGGCGGTGGCCATTATAATGTTTCCTGCAAACTTTGGTATACCGCGCTTTAGACGCGGTCACACTCTCATGCAAAATAGATAATATGCAGCAAAGCGCAATCTTTCTTGGCTCTCGACGGCAAGGAAAAAGCCATTTAGGCTCCAGCCAAATAGAAAAAACGGAGTTAAAACATGACTGAAGCCTATGTCCGCCCCGATGTTGCGGTGTTTCTCAATTTTCTCAATAATGTTCCAGGGCCAAAAATGCATGAGCTAACCCCTGATGAGGCGCGCGCGCAAATGCGGATGATGGGCGTTGTCGCTGAACTGCCCGTTGGTGATTTGGCAATAGTGCGTGATCTTGAAATTCCGGGGCCAGCCGGGATAATCCCCGCGCGGCTTTATGACGCCCGCGAAACGCGCGTCGTCGGGCCGGTGATGGTTTTTTATCACGGCGGCGGCTTTGTGATTGGAGATCTTGAAACCCACGGATCCTATTGTGCCGAGGCCGCGCGTCAGCTTGATATACCCGTCATTTCGATTGATTATCGGCTTGCGCCTGAACATCCTTTCCCCGCAGCACCCGAAGATTGCGAAGCGGCCACGCGCTGGGTTGCTGAGAATATCGCCTGCACGGGCCTGATCCTTTCGGGCGATAGCGCGGGTGGCAATCTCACCGTTGTTACCGCGATGGCGCTGCGTGACGAACCCGCCGCCGTGCCTGTGATCGCGCAAAACCCAATCTATCCCTTTGTATCACTCAGCGAAGATTGGGACAGTTTCCGCGATTTCGCCGATGGTTTCCTCCTTTCAACCAACGGCATGGCCTGGTTTAGCGACTCTTACGCCAGTGATCCCGAAGATTACCGCGCAGCCCCGCTTTCCCACGATCATGCGGGCTTGCCGCCAACCGTGGTGATGACCGCAACGCTTGATCCGCTTCATGATCAAGGCGTTGCTTATGTCAAAGCACTTGAAGAAGCAGGCGTTCATGTGCGCCATGTTGAGGCCGACGGAAACATCCACGGACTGATCAACCTGCGCAAGATCATCCCTTCGGCGCAGGATGATATCACCCGCAATCTTGATGTGTTGAAGATGGTGCTGGCTGAGGTGATGGCCCCCGCATGATTGACCCTACCACCCTGCCCTATCGACCCTGTGCCGGCATTATGCTCCTCAATGCGCGGAGCCAAGTGTTTGTCGGGCAACGGCTCGATAGCCAGCTTGACGCATGGCAAATGCCGCAGGGGGGGATTGATGAGGGTGAAGAAGCAGAGGCTGCCGCATATCGTGAGCTTAAAGAAGAAACAGGCATCGCGCCGCACCTTGCCCAGCTAATCGCGCGGTCAGCGAGCGAGCATCTTTACGATTTACCCGATCATATGCTCGGCAAAATATGGAAGGGCAAATATCGCGGGCAGCGCCAGATTTGGTTCCTGATGCGCTTCTTGGGCAGTGATGCGGACGTGGACATCGCCACCCACACTCAGGAATTTCGTGCTTGGCGCTGGGCCGCGCCTGAGCAATTGGTTGACCTCATCGTCCCCTTCAAGCGGGAGCTTTATGCCAATGTCATCGCTGAATTCGCGCCCCATTTATGAGGCCAAACCCGCCAGTTGGTGGGAACGCAACGTCGTCCCCAAACTAATCGGCTGCGCCTGCGCGCAACCGCAGATCATGAAGGCACGCAGCCGGATCGTGCCTCAAGCCGAGGGCGATGTGCTTGAACTCGGCTGCGGCGGCGGGATCAACATGCAGTTTTACGACGCGCAGCGGGTCAACAGCTTTGCCGGACTCGACCCCTCCCCCGCCTTGCTCGATGCCTCACGCGCCGCTGCGCAATCCAAAGGGATGACCGCTGACATTCGCGCCGGAATTGGCGAGGCGATGCCGTTCGAAGATGCCAGTTTTAACACCATCCTCGTCACCTTCACGCTCTGCTCGGTAAATGATCAGGCACAGGTGCTCCGCGAAATGCGCCGCGTCCTGCGTCCCGGCGGCAAAATACTCTTCCTTGAGCATGGCAGCGCGCCTGACGAAAACGTGCGCAAATGGCAGCGCCGGATTGAGCCAATTTGGAGCCGGATTGGCGGCAACTGCCACCTCACCCGTGCAATCACGGGGGCTTATGAAGGCGCAGGTTTCAAAGTGTCCGGCGGCGACAAAACCTACATGCCCAAAACCCCGCGTCCCTTCGGCTGGATTGAGTGGGGCGAAGCGCGGGTTTAGGGCCTGGCGAAGGCCCGCCAAAGCACATAGCCAAGTGCTGGCAGTCCGATCAAATCGACCACCGCAATCTGCCGCAGCGCAGGCGGCGCGCTTTGCAACCAGTAAAGCGCAAGAAAGCTGATCATGCTGATCGCCACCGCAACGCTCGCCAACCGACGCGGGGTCGCATCGAACGCTGACCACATGCAGATCACGAAAACCGCCAGAAACAAAGCCGCACGGTGGTGCATTAGCAAAAACAAAGCATTTCCCGGCGCAAGCCCGTAAAGCTTGGTCAGCAAAGATGGAATGAAAAACGCAAGCGCAGGCATCAAATGTACCAGCGCAAGGATGAGCCAAGCGATCAGTTCCAACATGCAACTGATTTTAGGGTAAAAACATTAGCATAGCAATTCATGACACTTTTGAGCCTGAGAGGCGTGCCTAAGGGTGTTGATCGTCTTCTAAGCTATTGGGGCGTTGAGGCAAGTTTTGCTCGCTTGCAAAATGTCCATTTGGATTCGATGTTGCCGCTCCAGCAAGCATTCCATTTAGTGAACTGTTACCAATACCAATCTCCCCCATTAACGCATCGATAAGCGGCCCGCCGACACGATATCTCATAGCCGCAGCCACCGCAGAATCTGCAAGATTGCCATTGCTATCAGTAACATCCGCACCACTCGCGTCGCCGTGAAGCCCACGGGCATCAAGAATACTAATTTTGTCAATCTGCTCCATAGGTTTGCTTGCTGCAGCGATGATGGCAGGAAGTGCGTCAAGCATTGCTTTGCGTGCCAACAACGCAGTTTGAGTATTGTTGAGGACATTAGTCGCTTCATTCAATGCCGTTTGGCCCGCCGAATCGACTTTGAAGGCTGCGGCTCTTCCTTCGGCGCGTGATTTTTCAGCGTCGGCTTGGGCCGTTGCTTCGGTTCGCAGTGCTGAAGCGCGCGCCTCTGCTGCTTCCTTTTCGGCTGTAGCTGCCACTGTAATGCCAACTGCCTGTTCTTCAGCCTTCTGGGTGGCAGCAATAACAGCAACATTTTTGTTCCGATTGGCAATTTCTGTCGCTTGTGCGGTGGCAACGCTCTCCTCAGCGCGCACGGCAAGTGCACGTGCTTCATTTGCTGCTGCCGTTGCCGTCGATTCTTCCTCTGATTTCTGAGCTGTTTGCACAGCGGTTGTGATCCGTGCCAACTCAATATTACGATCCCGTTCGATCGTCGCTGTTTGAACGGCACCGTCACGTTCAATTGTCGCTGTTTGGATGATCTTGTCAGCTTGGGTCTGCGCAACCGTCTGCGCTTGCTGTGCGGTAATCCGCGCAATTTCAGCCAAGCGTGTCTGTTCCGACTCAGCCGTTGCAATTGCGGTTGCTTGTTCGGCACGGCGTGCTGCCAGTGTCTGTTCCTGCGTTAGGCGCGCCTGTTCTGCGGCTTGTGCGATCTCCAGCGATTGATTGTTCGCTTCTAAGTTACGTTGCTCAATCTCAACGCGGTTTGTAGCAACTATATCATTTCGGATTTTTTTGCGCTCTTCAATTGTTCGCGTAAGTACAGTTAGCCCCTCTGCGTCGAAGGCATTATTTTCGTTAAAATGCTCAAACGCAGTTTGGTCGAAGTGAGTTATGCTGACTGATTCAAGCTGAAAACCATTCATATCCAAATCAGTCATCAGCGCTTCTTGTACCTTCTGGATGAAATCGGCACGATTGGCGTGCAAATGCTCCATAGTCATAGTGGCGGCGACCGAGCGAAGCGCTGACACAAGCTTACCATCAAGTAGCGACTTAACTGCGTCAGGGCTATTCACAGAATCACCCAACGTCTGCGCCGCTGCCGCAATTGACTGTGCATCAGGCTTTACCTTAATATGAAATAGGCCAACTACGTCAACTCGCAGTTTGTCGAGCGTGATCAGCGCATCTTTGTTAAGGCGCGACACCTCAAGCTTCACTGTTGTCAGGCGAACTTGCATAAGCTCGTGAAGAACGGGGATCACCATGATGCCGCCATTTAAGACAACTTTCTCGCCACCAAATCCAGTACGGATCAGCGCTACATCTTTTGTAGCGCGGCGATAAAGTCGAGTAAGAATAATGCCAATCACTATAAGCGATACAAGTATAATTCCTGCATAGATGAGAATGTTGATCAATGATTGTGGCACAATATTATCCTGTTCTGCGTGAATTTCAAATTGGTCTTAGCGTCGGATGAACGTCTGGCAAGCAATAGAAAACAGAACCTTCCTTGCGGACAAGCAGTGCCGACTCACCCTGCGCAATAACATCATCATCATTATGGGGCTCAACCATAACATAATGAGCCTGTTTATGCTGATCTAACACCTTCGCGCGCGCGGGATGCCCGCGACGCGCGGCGCCCTCAAGGATCACGCCGCGTCGCATTATAAGATCTTCAGATTCAATTACCGTTGTCTCGTAAGCAGGAATTATCTTCACCAAACCAGAAGCAACAAAGCGGTTGGCAACACTCCCGATTGCCAAAGCGCCAACGGAAGCCAATGTCCAATGCAGCGGCTCTCCGATGGCCAGTGTCGTGATTTGTTGAATAGCAACACCCACGAAAGTAAAGCAACCAAGCAACGATGTCACCCAGATCAATATTGGCAAATCATTACCGATGCCAAGCCAATCCAATGCATTTCCATTATGCGTATTAAGGTCAACGTCTGCTACCGAATCAATCTGTCCGGCTCCAAGGCCAATTGCCTCAATCAGGCCAACGCCTACCATCAATAAAAAGGTGCCTGAAAATACGGCATATTCAGGCGTCAGGAACACATCAAGCATAATGATGCTGATATCAGAACTAATGCCTATGCTTCAAGCCATATGAGATTAGGATTGACTTCGCGCACCTCTCCCTACCTTGCCTTCACCCGTGCTCGAAACTTATGCAGCAGCGGCTCAGTGTAACCGTTGGGCTGCCGTACCCCTTCAAATACGAGTGCGCGCGCAGCCTGAAAAGCGATACTATCTGGCGTTAGCGTCCTGTAGAGTGGATCGCCTGCGTTTTGCGCGTCAACCTTCGCGACCATTTTGGTGAGAGCTGCATCAACCTGAGCAGCGCTACACACGCCGTGGAGGAGCCAGTTGGCGATATGTTGTGAACTGATGCGAAGCGTGGCGCGGTCTTCCATCAGGCCGATGTCATTGATATCGGGCACTTTTGAACAGCCAATTCCTTGATCAATCCAGCGGACGACGTAACCGAGAATGCCTTGAGCATTATTCTCAAGCTCTTCGCGCACTTCATCGGCTGACCAATTATGTCCTGTGGGCGCGACGGGAATGGTGAGGAGCGGTGTAAGGCCGGGCGTTGGTTCCTGCGCCAGTTCCGCCTGACGCGCGAACACATCAACTTGATGATAGTGCATCGCGTGGAGCGTCGCGGCAGTCGGGCTTGGCACCCATGCAGTGTTTGCCCCGCTGCGTGGATGGCCGATTTTCTGCACCATCATATCAGCCATCATGTCAGGCGCGGCCCACATGCCCTTGCCAATCTGAGCCTTGCCGGAAAAACCGCAGGCAAGGCCGATTTGGACGTTGCGCGCCTCATAAGCGGTGATCCAGTCGCTTGATTTCATAGCGCCTTTGCGGATCATTGGCCCGGCGTGCATCGATGTGTGCATTTCATCGCCAGTTCGATCAAGAAAGCCCGTGTTTATGAAAACGATCCGGTCTTTGACTGCGTGGATACACGCGGCGAGATTGGCAGAAGTGCGGCGCTCCTCATCCATCACGCCGACTTTGATCGTGTGGCGCGGCAGCTTCAATAAATCCTCGACAATATCGAATAAGTCATTGGTAAAGCTAGCTTCTTCCGGGCCGTGCATCTTGGGTTTGACGATATAAATGCTGCCCGTGCGGCTGTTGCGGTGCGTGCCAAGCCCTTTCAAATCATGCAGTGCGCAAAGTGATGTGAACACCGCGTCAAGGATGCCTTCGGGCGCTTCGCTGCCGTCTGCGAGGAGGACGGCAGGGTTAGTCATAAGATGGCCAACATTGCGCACGAACATCAGGCTGCGCCCCGGCAGCGTGACATCACCCCAAACCCGGTCAGCCTCAAGTGCGCGGGTCTGCGTCTTGCCGCCTTTTTCAAAACTGGCGGTCAAATCGCCGCGCATCAAGCCAAGCCAATTGGTGTAGGCCGCAACCTTATCCTGCGCGTCCACCGCCGCGACTGAGTCCTCCAGATCGATGATCGCAGTAAGTGCCGACTCAAGCCGCACGTCAGCAATACCAAGCGGATCAGTTTTTCCAATCACATGTTCAGGGTCGATGATAACTTCAATATGTAAGCCATTGTTTTTGAACAGTAATGACTGATTATTATTGGCGACCAAATTATGGTGCGCGGCACCTTTGACAACATCCCCCCATCCCGGAATCGCCTCATCAAGAAACACTCTTGCCCGAGCAATTACCGCCGCCCCACGCTCTCCGTCATATCCACCCGGTTTTGCAGGCGGTGCATCAAGTGCGTCAGTGCCGTAAAGCGCATCATACAAACTGCCCCAGCGCGCATTAGCCGCATTGAGGACGAAGCGGTCATTAAGGCTCGGCACGACAAGCTGCGGCCCGGCCATCGTCGCGATTTCGGGGTCGACATTGATTGTGCCAATAGTGAAGGGCGCTGGCTCTGGCACGAGATAGCCAATCTCCCGCAGGAACGTCTCATATGCAGCGGCATCATGCGGTTGGCCTTTGCGCATCAGATGCCACGCATCAGTTTGCGCCTGAAGCGCGTCGCGCTTGGCGAGCAGGGCACGGTTGGTTGGCACCATCGCCTCGAGCAACGCGGCAAAACCCGCCCAAAAAGCTTCACCATCAAGGCCTGTGCCCAGCAGCGCCTCGCTATCAACGAAATGCACTAACTCGCTGGCAATGCTGATGCCGTTGCGTGTGATATACTCAGTCATGAAATGCCCTTTATCGCTCTGTTTGTTCCGGGGAGGAAAGCAAGGCACGGTCCCTATGCCGCAGAGGAGGCTTCTGTGCAATCGGGGACTGTCGCAATAATATTACGCGGGCTATGATGCGCTTATGACTCTCACCTCCACCGAACAGGCGCTTGTTGAAAGCGCTGCTACAAAGCCAATGCTCGCGCAAGTTGAACGCTGGGCCGCGATCAACACGGGTACGAGCAATCTTGAAGGATTGAAGGCTGTGGCTGGGCTGCTCGCCGATGAATTTGCCACACTTCCCGGCGAATTAGCGCTTGTTAATGGTAATCCCGTTGAAAGCGTCGCAGCGAGTGGCATGATCAGCACGATCGCATACGGCGATCATCTTCACCTCCGTGTCCGCCGCGATGCGGCGGTGCAGATGCTCTTCACTGGTCATATGGATACCGTATTCGCGGCTGATCATCCGTTTCAGTCAATGCAATGGCTTGAGCCTGGTGTCCTCAATGGCCCCGGTGTAGCCGATATGAAGGGCGGGATTGCCGTTATGCTCGCTGCGCTCAAGGCGGTTGAGGCAAGTGGTGCGGACTTTGGTTATGAGGTGATCATCAACAGCGATGAAGAGGTTGGATCCCCGTCCTCTGCGGCGCTCATCGCGCGCGCGGCGAAGGGCAAGATTGCGGCCTTTACTTATGAACCGTCGGCCCTTCCCGACGGCACACTAGCAGGCGCACGCGCGGGCAGTGGCAATTTCTCGATCATCATTACTGGCAAAGGTGCCCATGCTGGTCGTAATCCCGATGATGGGCGCAACGCGGTTGTGGCAGCGGCCGATCTCGCAGTCCGATTGAAAGCGGCAAGTGGCACTGGTTTTTCTTGCAATCCTGCGCGAATTGAGGGTGGCGCGCCTAACAATGTCGTGCCAGATCATGCAATCCTGCGCGTCAATTTCCGCCCGAAAACGCCTGTTGATGAGGGATTTGCACGCACGCTGCTTGATCAGCTTGCGAGTGAGATCGCACGAAGTCATGACGTCAAAATACATATCCACGGTAGTTTCGGGCGCCCGCCAAAACCGATGGACGAAAAAGCCGAAAAACTTTTCAACCTCGTAAAGCTGTGCGGCGCTGATCTTGGCCAATCAATCGGCTGGAAAGACAGCGGTGGCGTGTGCGATGGCAACAACATTGCTGCGTGCGGTGTCCCCGTGGTCGATACGATGGGTGTGCGCGGCGGATCAATCCATTCAGCCGACGAATTCATGATCGCAGATTCGCTTGGCGAACGCGCAGCACTGTCAGCACTTGCCATTTCCCGTATCATTGCCAAGGGGCAGCTATGACTTTCCTGATTCGCGCAGCGCGCCCTGACGATGTGCAGGCACTGTATGAAATGGCAAAGCGGACGGGCGGTGGTTTTACAAACTTGCCGCCTGACAAAAAATCGCTTTCGTCCAAGCTGGAACGCGCAGCCGCAGCCTTTGCCCGCACTGAGGACTGTATTGCCGACGATCTGTTTGTGTTTGTACTGGAAAATACACAAACCGGCGAAGTGCGCGGCACATGCCAGATTTTCGGGCAAGTCGGCCAGAAATGGCCTTTTTATTCCTATCGTCGCGGTACGCTCACGCAACATAGTGTGGAACTGAACCAAACATTCCGTGCTGAAATGCTAACGTTATCGACTGATCTTGAAAATTCGACCGAAGTCGGCGGATTGTTCCTCCATCCCGGCGAACGCTCAGGCGGATTGGGCATGTTGATCGCGCGAAGCCGCTATCTGTTCATCCGTAACCACCGCGCGCGTTTCGGCGACAAGACTATCGCAGAGCTACGCGGCGTTATTGATGAGGCTGGTGGATCCCCTTTTTGGGACGGTGTTGCAGGGCGTTTCTTTGGGATGAACTTTCAGGCCGCTGATGAATTCAACGCGGTTCATGGCAATCAGTTTATTGCGGATCTGATGCCCAAACACCCAGTTTATACAGCGATGCTCCCCGAAACGTCACGCGCGGTGATTGGCATCCCTCACCCGTCAGGACGAGCCGCAATGCGGATGCTTGAAAACGAAGGCTTTGCTTGGGAAAATTACATCGACATTTTCGACGGGGGCCCGACGATGACGGTGCGCACCGATCAAATCCGAAGCTTGCGTGAAGCTAGTGATGCGGCAATTGTGACGATTGACGATAGCCTTGGCGATCACAAATCGGGCCACAAGGTGCTCGTCACTAGCGGCAAATTCGCCGAATTCCGTGCAGCTTACGGCTGGATTTCCACCCAAGATGACGGCATCGCCATTGACCCCAATTGCGCCGCCCGGCTCGATGTTGGTGTTGGCGACACCATTACTCATGTCGCTCGGTGGTAAACATGCTGACTGAAATCAACTTTGACGGTATAATCGGGCCAAGTCATAATTATGCTGGGCTGAGCCTTGGCAATTTAGCATCGGCGAAGAATGCGGGCGGCATATCCTACCCTCGCGCTGCCGCGCTTCAGGGGATTGCCAAGATGCGCGCCAATATCGCGCTTGGCCTTGCGCAAGGCGTGTTCATGCCACAGGCGCGCCCTAATCGCGAATGGCTTGAACGGCTAGCAACGGCACCAAAGGAGGCCGATGCTGGCCTGCTCGCTTGTGCACTATCTGCATCCTCAATGTGGGCGGCAAATGCGGCAACGGTGACGCCAGTACCCGACTCAGTCGATGGCAAATGTCATCTGCTCGTCGCCAACCTGATGACGATGCCGCACCGCAGCCATGAATGGCACGGCACGTTACGCCAGTTGCAACTTGCCTTTGCGAATGAAGTATTTTGCGTTCATTCGCCGTCACCCGCGCCCTTTGGCGATGAAGGCGCTGCAAACCATATGCGGCTCTGCGCTCAGCACGGTGCGACAGGCATTGAAATATTTGTGTACGGCGTTGCTGGCGGCCCCTTCCCCGCGCGCCAGCATATTGAAGCCTCGAAATTTGTTGCCCGGCGCAACCAAGTCAAAAATGCGCTATTCGTGCAGCAATCAAACGAAGCAATTGCCGCAGGTGCTTTTCATAATGATGTAGTTGCAGTGGCCAATGAACGGGTGCTGTTTACGCATGAGCAGGCTTTTGCGAATAAGGATCCTTTTTACGCCGATCTGCGCGCTAGGCTGCCAGAGGTTGAGATCATCGAAGTGCCAGCCACATCGATTAGCCTCTCCGATGCGATCAGCAGCTACTTGTTCAACGCACAACTTGTTACGCTGTCTGACGGAGGCATGGCGCTGATTCTGCCAACTGAATGCCAAGAGAATAGCCGGGTATGGAACTGGCTGCAGGCGATGGTTGCAGGCAATGGCCCGATCCGGCGACTCGTGCCTGTTGATATTCGCCAGTCAATGGCCAATGGCGGCGGCCCCGCGTGTCTGCGCCTTCGTGTTGTTTGTGATCCGGCGGACGTTGATCCGCGTTTTTTGATTGATGATACCAAGCTCGACAGAATTGCAGAAGTGGTCGAGTCGCACTGGCCAGAAAACATCCAACCGGACGAGCTTTCAAACCCTGATCTATGGATGAAAATTGAATCGGCGAGAACGGCGCTGCTCACCGCGCTTGATCTCAACGAACTTAAATAAGTGTCGGATTAACTTACATTTAACTATATTTGATACCCTGAAAAGTACGGGTTTACGTGGTTGGCCCAAAGCTTGCTATTGTTAACAAATGAGTAATAAAATCAAACGGCTGTTCATTATCAAAACGCGCTGGGAAGCCTACGCAATCATTTACGCGCTTGCGCTTGGCGGGGTACAGCGGGGGTTTCTTTACGTTGATCAATATCCCGGTTTTGGTGGGAAGCTGCTTTTCCTTGCAACAACTGGCGCAGTGTTCATGGCCGGCGCAAAAATCCTCGACGCGGTACGCGCTCAAATCTGACCAGCAGCACGGGCAATCATCGCGGCGTCGTAGCCAAGCAGCCCACTCAAAATCTCTCCGCTATGTTCCCCTAGCAGAGGCGGCGCTTTCGCTTCAACTACTGGCGTTCCACTAAGTTTAAGCGGCGATCCAATCAGCGGCACCATACCTGCAAGCGGATGCGATACACTCTGCACCATCCCGCGCGCCAGTGTTTCGGCAGCACCGAGTGCAGCCTTCATTGGGCGCACTTCACCGCATGGCACTTTGACCTTGCGCAGCGATTCTAGCCACCAATGCGTCGGTTTTTGTGCAACCAGAGGCTCAAGTATGGCATCGAGCGCTTCCCGGTTTTTTACACGCGCGCTGTTCGTTGCGAACCGCGCATCATCAGCTAAATCTGGACGATCAAGAAGATCGCGGCAGAAAATGCCAAACTGATGATCATTGCCGACTGCAATAACGAACCACCCGTCGGCACTTTCAAACGTGCGATAAGGCACAACCGAGGGATGGCTGTTGCCAAATCGCTTTGGTTCCTCTTCCGACACAAGGCAGCTTGAGCCGACATTGGCTAGCATCGCAAGCTGGCTGTCAAACAGAGCCATATCAATATGTTGGCCAAGCCCGTCACGGTCTTTAGCAATCAGCGCAGCAAGAATGGCTTGCGCTGCAAACATCCCCGTAAACAAATCGGCAACTGCTACTCCGACGCGCACTGGCGGGCGATCGACATCGCCGTTAATTGTCATCAGCCCGCCCTCAGCTTGGATAACATAGTCATAACCGGGTTCGGCAGCACGCGGTGATTGGCGGCCATAGCCCGATATTGAGCAATAAATCAGCCCCGGAAACTGCGCCGAAAGCGAGGCATAATCGAGACCATATTTATCAAGTCCGCCAAGCTTGTAATTCTCAACTAGCACATCGCTGGTCGCGGCGAGCGCTTTCACAGCGGACTGCCCCTCGGCACAGGATAAATCAATAGCAACCGATTTTTTGTTGCGATTGGCACATAGATAATAAGCCGATTCGCCTGCTGCATAAGGCGGCCCCCATCCGCGCGTATCATCACCGCCTTTCGGGTTTTCAACCTTGATCACCTCAGCGCCAAGATCTGCAAGGATCATCGTACACCACGGCCCGGCAAGGACGCGTGAGAGATCAAGGATACGTTTGCCTGCAAGCGGCGCAGCGCGTGTGGTCATATGTCTAGCGTTTTGATGATTGCCGAGAAATCAAGGCCGCCCTGCCCCGCATCCGCAAAGACCTGATAGAGTGCCGCCGCTTGTTCCCCCATTGGCACGGTCGCGCCAACCGAGTGTGCGGCCTCCATCGCCAGTTTCAAATCCTTGAGCATTAACGCGGTCGCGAACCCGCCTTGATAGCCATTATCCGCAGGCGTCGTTGGGCCAACCCCCGGTACTGGGCAATAGCTGGTCATTGACCAATTTTGGCCCGAGGCTTTGGAGGAGATGTCGTAGAAGGTTTGCAAATCTAAGCCGAGCTTCTTCGCCATTGCAAACGTCTCACAGGTCGCGATCATGCTCGCGCCGAGGAGCATGTTGTTGCAGATTTTTGCAGCCTGCCCTGCCCCTGCATCACCCGCATGAATTACGGCCTTGCCCATTACAGTAAGAATAGGTTCAGCGCGCGCGAAGGCTTCGGATGTGCCCCCAACCATAAAAGTCAGTGTGCCACCATTGGCCGCCGCTATTCCGCCTGACACCGGCGCATCAACCATTCCATAGCCTGCAATGCCCGCATATTTGTTGACTGATCTTGCAGTGCTAACATCTATAGTTGAGCAATCAATCAGAATTGCTGCCATCGGCGCGTGGTGAAACACATTATCATGATAAAAGGCGTCAACAATCCCACCATTGGGCAGCATTGAGACAACCGCATCAACCGCCGCCATCGCCTCAGTCGCAAGGGTGAATGGCGTACACCCATTCTCCTTTGCCACAGCAAGTGCCGCCTCGGACAAATCAAACGCGTTGACGCTATGGCCTGCCTTCACAAGGTTCGCAGCTATGCCGTCGTTTATATTGCCGAGGCCGATAAACGCTATTTTCATTGGCCACTCCAATTGCCAGGGCGCTTTTCAACAAACGCCGCCATACCTTCCTTTTGATCCTGCGATCCGAATAGCCCGTGAAATAAGCGCCGCTCAAAATTCACACCCTGCGCAAGCGTTGTTTCAAATGCAGCATTGACCATTTCTTTAGTTGCGAGCGCCGCAAGAGGTGCCATCCCCGCGACCACACTCGCTGATTTAAGAGCCTCATCAACCAGATCAGTCGCCGGAACCACCCTTGCCACCAACCCCGAAGCCTCGGCCTCTACCGCGCCCATCATCCGCCCGGTCAGGCACATTTCCATCGCTTTGGCCTTGCCGATTGCGCGCGTGAGCCGCTGCGATCCACCCATACCGGGGGTGACAGCGAGCTTGATCTCAGGCTGGCCGAATTTGGCCCCATCGCCTGCGATAATAAAGTCAGCCATCATCGCCAGTTCGCACCCTCCGCCAAGCGCAAAACCGTTGACCGCCGCAATCCAAGGCTTGCGCGTCGCGATGACCTTTTCATAATCGTAAAAGAAATTGCCGCCGTACATATCGGCAAAGCTCTGGCTCTGCATTTCTTTGATGTCTGCGCCTGCCGCAAAGGCTTTTTCCGAGCCAGTAAGGACGGCACAACGCTGGCTATCGTCCCTGTCGAATGTATTAAAGGCATCAACCAGATCAGCTAGCACCTGACTGTTAAGTGCGTTCAACGCCTGCGGGCGATTGAGCGTGATCAGGGTCACCGCGCCCTTTTGCTCAACGAGGATGTTTTCGTAACTCATAGGGGTTTCCATTCTTGATCGGCAGGCAGAGTCGCAAAAATTTCATCAAGTAGCACATCAGTCACGCCCTCTGGTGTTGCTGGGTTCCAACGTGGCACATTATCCTTGTCAATGATTACGGAGCGGACGCCCTCAATAAAATCATGTCGCGTCAAGACGCGGCTCGCGATCCGATATTCCATGCGCATATTGTCGACAAAGTCGGCGAAGTTCACACCGTTGAATAGTTGACGCAAAGCGACCTTGCACGTTTGCGGCGATTTCGTCCGTAGCCCCGCAAGCTCCTTGGTAGCCCATTCGCCGCCATCTTGTTCAAGCGCTGTGAGTATCTCTTCATAAACATCCGAGGCGAACAAGCGCTCAATCTGCGGGCGGCTTTCAACAATTTTGGCAAGTGGCGCGCCTATCCGCACTTCATTAAGGATCGCCGCTACATTTTCAGGATTGCTTGCAATTGCCGCCTTCACTTCCACAAGCGAAGCACTTGGCAGGTAATGCGTGGCCAGCCCAACCGCGAGGCAATCGGCCCCATCAATCCGCGCGCCGGTGAGCGCGAGATACTGTCCAACCCGCCCCGGCAAGCGTGAGAGATACCAACCGCCGCCAACATCGGGAAACAAACCAATCCCACTTTCAGGCATTGCAAAACGCGTGTTCTCTGTCGCGATCCGATATTTGGCTGGCTGCGAGATGCCAACGCCGCCGCCCATCGTGATCCCGTCCATGAAGGCGATCACTGGCTTTGGATACGTAAAGAGCAAATGATTGAGCTGATACTCATCATAGAAGAATTTGCGGCCCGCCTCGCCGCCGACAAGGGCGGATTCCTGTAAGAAACGAATGTCACCACCCGCGCAAAACCCGCGTCCCTCAGCATGGTCGATGACGATGAAAGCGACCGCGCCGTTACCTGCCCAAGCCTGCAACTGCGCCGTTATCGCATGAACCATATCAAGCGTTAGTGCATGAAGCGCAGAGGGACGGTTCAGGCTGATGATGCCCGCTTTGCCTTCAATTTGCGCGATGATGTCAGTGATCACTGGCGTAACAAATCCCGGCCAATGATCATTCGCATCACTTGGTTGGTGCCCTCAAGGATCGAATGGACGCGCAAATCGCGCCAGAAACGCTCGATTGGATAATCCTTCAAATAGCCATAGCCGCCGTGAAGCTGAAGCGCGTCATTGACGATTTTCGACCCGCTATCGGTCGCCAGCCGCTTTGCCATCGCCGAAAAGCGCGATTTGTCAGGTGCATTCGCATTGACCTTCGCCGCCGCGAGATAAAGCAATGCCCGCGCTGCCTCCAAATCGGTCGCCATATCGGCGAGCATGAACTGGGTATTTTGAAACTCGGAAACAGGCTGGCCAAATTGCTGGCGCTCTTTGGTGTATTTGATCGATTCATCAAGGCAACGCTGCGCCCCCCCTAGCGAGCAAGCGCCAATATTCAGCCGCCCCCCATCAAGCCCCATCATCGCAAAGCGAAACCCGTCACCCTCTGCACCCACACGGTTTTCAACAGGCACCTTCACATTGTCGAAAATCACTTGCGCCGTGGGTGAGGCATTCCAGCCAAGTTTACGCTCAGGCGCGCCGAAGCTGACCCCCTCCATCGTCTTCTCGATTACAAGGCAGCTAATGCCCTTTGGCCCGTCAACGCCTGTACGCACCATCGTTACATATACATCATTGACGCCGCCGCCCGAAATAAACTGCTTGGTGCCATTGACGACATAATGATCGCCCTCTAGCTTCGCGATCGTCTTGAGCGCTGCTGCATCTGAACCGCTGCCCGGCTCAGTCAGGCAATATCCCGCCATTTTATCCATATTATTAAGCTGCGGCAGATAGCGCGCCTTCAATTCCGCCGAGCCAAAACAGTCGATCATCCACGCCGCCATATTATGGATCGAGATGAACGCCGATGTCGCAGGACAGCCATAAGCCATCGCCTCCATAATCAGCGCTGCCTCAAGCCGCCCGAGTCCGATGCCGCCCGACTCCTCAGACACGTAGATTGAAGCAAAGCCAAGCTCCGCCGCTTGTTTGATCGTGTCGCGCGGAAAATGATGCTGCTCATCCCACTCCGCCGCGTGCGGAGTGATCGCATCGGCAGTAAATTTACGCGCCATATCCTGGATTGCAAACTGGTCTTCAGTTAAGTCAAATTGGTTGGTCATATCTACCTCACCCCATCGTCGGGATAACAAATGCGTTGGCACCATCCCCCACGCCGCCGTCGGGCCACCGTTGCGTAATAGTTTTGGTTTTTGTCCAGAATCGGACGCCTTCCATGCCGTGCTGGTTGGTGTCGCCAAAGGCCGAACGCTTCCATCCGCCGAATGAGTGATACGCCACAGGCACTGGAATCGGCACGTTGATGCCGACCATCCCTACATTAACGCGTGCAGCAAATTCGCGCGCGGCGTGGCCGTTGCGAGTGAAGATCGCGACGCCGTTGCCATATTGGTGCTGACTGGCGAGGCTCAATGCTTGCTCAAAATCGGCGGCACGAACAATTTGGAGAACGGGGCCGAAAATCTCTTCCTTGTAAGACTCCATCGATGTTTTGACATGATCAAACAGCGTGGGGCCAATGAAGAAGCCTTCTTCATGCCCCTGTAGCTTAAACCCGCGCCCATCAACGACAAGTTCTGCGCCTTCATCAACGCCTTTTTGAATCCAGCTCTCAACCTTCGCCTTGTGCTCCGCCGTCACAACCGGGCCGTAGTGCGCATCAGCATCGGTTGAGATACCAACACGGAGCGCGGCCATCGCTGGGATCATTTTTTCACGCAGTGCAATCGCAGTTTTTTCGCCAACAGGCACAACCACAGGCAATGCCATGCAGCGTTCACCCGCCGAACCAAATGCAGCGCCCGAAAGATCATTCACCACCTGATCAAGATCAGCATCTGGCATTACGATCCCATGGTTTTTAGCCCCGCCCATTGCTTGCACGCGCTTGCCAGCAGCAACGCCGCGCCTATAAACATAGTGCGCAATGTCCGACGAACCAACAAAGCTGATAGCCGCAATCGATGGATGATCTAGAATCGCATCGACCATTTCCTTGTCGCCGTGAACGACTTGGCAAATGCCGTCGGGCAGGCCAGCCTCAATGAAGAGTTCAGCTAGCCGCACCGGTACTGACGGATCACGCTCACTTGGTTTGATGATGAATGCATTACCAGTCGCAATCGCAACGCCTGACATCCAAAGGGGAATCATCGCGGGGAAGTTAAACGGCGTTATGCCGGCACCAATGCCAAGCGGCTGACGCATTGAATACACATCAATCCCCGGCCCTGCGCCTTGGGTATATTCCCCTTTCAGCACGTGCGGAATGCCGCAGCAAAATTCGATAACCTCAAGCCCGCGCTGGATATCACCCTTGGAGTCGGCGATTACCTTGCCGTGCTCGGAGGAAAGCATGTGTGCGAGCGCATCCATGTTGGCCTCAACCAGCGCCTTGAAATTGAACATGATACGCGCCCGGCGTTGCGGATTGGTCGCCGCCCAAGCCGGTTGCGCTTTAAGTGCTGCTTGCACCGCGCGCTCAAGCACTGCGGCACCTCCGAGCGCAACATGCGCCTGAATAACGCCATTATTGGGATCAAACACATCGCCAACGCGTTCGCTGTTCCCGCCTGTACCACCCGAAACAAAATGATCAATCTGCCGCACTGCCGTCATAACTGCTCCAATTATATGTGTTTTATTAACTTTAGAAGGCTTTGTCCGAACGTGCAAATTCAAGTCAAACAGGAACATTTCCGCGCAGCAGTGGTTATATTATATGACATAAACCATAGTGGATAGATTGATCGTATTACATGTCCGAAATGGATTTTTCAGAGCTAGCGTCTTCACACCTATTGATTCATTATAAAGTAATGTCGTTTTCATACAAAATTTCATTAGCATCACGAATGGAAAATGTGGATGAATTTTCCAAGGGTGCGTCGTATCAAATTGGTGATAAAACAAGTGAATACCTCATCATCGGTTATTTTGATGACCAGCAGCACTTAATCGAGATTGGGGAGGCTTGGTCAGATCGGATTGATGCCGTTTCTCTTCCCGTCCGCAAAATTACGCATGATGCGCTCAATCTGAATGCTCACAGCATCATATTAATGCATAATCATCCAAGTGGTGATCCCCGACCTAGTTCTAGTGACATCAAACAAACTAGGGATATTGCTCGCATCCTTGGCCCGCTTGGAATTCACCTTGACGATCATCTTATCATAGCGGGCGACCATCAATTTAGTTTTCGTGAGGCAGGAATGCTTTAACCGGGCTTGTCCAAAGGTGATTGGCACGGCATTGACGGGAGTGCCAATGCTATGAGGTTTTTGTGACGGAATCTGAATATACCGCCAACCACCACGAGGTCGATGCGCTGATCGCGCTGCTAAGCGTGACTGAGGTTGGTGATGATTCTTATCTGGGCGGAATAAAGCCTGACGGGATCGTCCGCGTTTTTGGTGGTCAAGTAATCGCACAAGCATTGATGGCGGCGCAGAACTCAGTTGCCAAAGATCGGATTGCACATTCGCTTCACGCTTATTTTATGCGGCCAGGTGCCGAGGGGAGCGAAACGCATTATCAGATTGCGCGCGATTATGATGGCGGCAGTTTCTCCAACCGGCGTGTTGTCGCCAGACAAAATAACGAGAATATTCTCACACTGTCGGCTTCGTTCCAACGCCCCGAAACCGGGCTTTCGCATCAGGCGGCTATGCCGCAGGTAGCAATGCCTGAGGCGCTCCGCAGTGATGCCGAAATTCGTGCAGAACTGCGTGATCAGATTCCAGTGCGCTTCCAGAAAATCTTCACACGTCCACGCCCGTTTGAGTCGCGCCCAGTTGAGCCGCGCAACTGGTTGGTCAGCGAAAAAAGTGCGCCATATCAGCACACATGGTTCCGTCTCGCCAAACCCATTGACGATGATGCTGCGATGCACCGCGCGATTCTTGCCTATGCAACCGATATGTCACTGCTTTCTACGGGCACACTGCCGCACGGGCTAAGCTGGATGCACGAAAATGTGTTTTCGACCAGCCTTGATCATGCAATCTGGTTTCACGCGCCGTGCCGCGTTGATGAATGGCTGCTCTACTCTTGCAAAAGTCCGTGGACTGGCGGTGGACGAAGCATGAATTTTGGATCGATTTTTACTCGCAGCGGAGAACTGGTTGCCTCAACCGCTCAGGAAGGCCTTATGCGCCAGATCAAACCAGCCGACTCTGCTTGACCGCCGCTGCAACGAAACTTGCAAACAATGGATGAGGATCAAGCGGGCGGCTCTTGAGCTCTGGGTGAAACTGAACACCAACAAACCACGGATGATCAGGCCGCTCGATAATTTCGGGGAGTTCACCATCGGGTGACATGCCGCTGAACAAAAGCCCGTTTTTCTCAAGCACGTCGCGGTAACCGACATTCACCTCGTAGCGGTGACGGTGGCGCTCCGAAATCATCGTGCTGTTATAAATACTCGCGATATGGCTGTTGCCCGTCAGCACTGCGTCATAGGCACCAAGCCGCATCGTGCCGCCAAGATCGCCGCCTGCCTCGCGCTGTTGTAGTCCCTCTGCTGTCATCCATTCGGTGATCAGGCCAACGACGGGTTCTGACGTCGGGCCGAACTCGGTTGAAGACGCTGCCGCAATCCCGCCAAGGTTGCGCGCCGCTTCAACACAGGCCATTTGCATTCCAAAGCAAATGCCAAAGAAGGGCACACCCCGTTCACGCGCGAAGCGGATGCTCGCGATTTTGCCCTCGGCCCCGCGTTCGCCAAAGGCACCGGGCACAAGGATTGCGTTAAGCGGCTCAAGCAGCGCGGCGACATCGCTGTCTGCGCTTTCAAACAGCTCGGCATCAATCCAGCGGATATGCACCTTCACGCGGTTGGCGATCCCACCGTGAGCGAGTGCTTCATTGAGAGATTTATACGCATCCTGAAGCCCGACATATTTGCCGACGACGCCGATGGTAACTTCGCCTTCGGGATTGGATTGCCGGTCTATCACATCATTCCAGCGGCTCAGATCAGGCGCAACGCCGGACTCTATTCCGAATGCGCGAAGCACTTCATCATCAAGCCCTTCACGGTGATATTGTAGCGGCACCGCATAAATTGACGAAGCATCAAGCGCCTGAATGACGGCCTCTTTGCGGACGTTGCAGAACAAGGCAATCTTGGCACGCTCGCCTTCAGGAAGCGGATGTTCAGTACGGCACAGCAGGATATCAGGCTGAATGCCAAGGCTGGTCAATTCACGCACGCTGTGCTGGGTCGGCTTGGTCTTAAGCTCGCCTGCCGCCGCGATATAGGGCACCAGCGTAACATGGATAAACACTGTGTTCGTTCGGCCAATATCATTGCGAAGCTGGCGGATCGCTTCAATAAAGGGCAGCGATTCAATATCACCAACAGTTCCGCCAATTTCGCACAGGACGAAATCAAGATCATCAGTTTCAGCCTGAGCAAACTGCTTAATCGCATCAGTGACGTGCGGGATCACCTGAACCGTAGCGCCGAGATAATCGCCGCGTCGTTCACGCGTGATAATCTGCTGATAAATCCGGCCCGAGGTTACATTGTCTGATTGCCGCGCAGAAACGCCTGTGAAACGTTCATAATGACCAAGATCAAGGTCAGTCTCTGCGCCGTCGTCAGTCACATAGACTTCGCCGTGTTGATAGGGCGACATCGTCCCCGGATCGACATTCAAATAGGGATCGAATTTGCGAATGCGGACTTTATAGCCGCGCGCTTGCAAAAGCGCGCCAAGCGACGCCGCCATGAGACCTTTGCCAAGCGAGGAAACCACGCCGCCGGTGATAAAAATAAACCGCGCCATGGGAGAAGAGGCTTAAGCGCTGTCCCCCCGGATAGGCAAGGCCGATAATCCCAAAAGCGAAAATATTATTGTGGGCTGTTTCCGGTTTCAACAGGCGGCGTGACAACTGTCGGGGGTGCCACTTTTTCAGCGGCTGGTTTGGCAGCCTCTGGCTTGGGCGTCGCGACTTTAGCCGCAGGTGCAGCCTCACGCGCGGCTGGCTTTGGCGACGATTTTTCGACCGCTGGCTTTGCATCAGGCTTTGCCGGCACGACTATATTATCTTCGATAATCGGCCCTTCACCAGCTGGCTGGCTCGGCGTTCCGCCTGCCATTGGTACACCCATCGGCGGGGCAACAGGCGCGGTGGCGGCCTTGCGCGCAAGCGATGTATCAAGGTCATCAGGCGCACGATTGGTGATCGCAATCGCGGCGAGCGCAATCGAAAGCGTGACAAACAAGGTTGCCAACACCGATGTCATCCGCGTGAGGAAATCGGCGGCACCGCGCGCGGACATCAGCCCCGCCGGATTACCGCCACCGGCAAGCCCGCCGCCTTCGGAACGCTGCATAAGAATAACGCCAACAAGGGCAGCCGCGACAATGGCGTGAACAACGAGAAAAAAGGTGTACATGAGCTGAGTGCAATTCCAATTCGGATCAAGCCGTGGCCCTTAGCGCAGCCACGCGGCGGGATCAACTGGGATGGCTTTGTCCTGAGCGGCGGTCTTAATCCGCAATGCCGCCAGCCGCGCATAATCCGCCTGACATTCATCGGCGATTCTGCGAGCGGCGTCGCTCAGCTTGGGCATATTCGTCGGCGACGGCGCAAACCTAGTGCTTGTCTCAACCGCGCAGTACCAATGCCTGCCCCAAATTCCATCATCAGGATGCGGCCCCGCTTGCCAGCCAAGCATCGCATCGTCCCAAGTGATGCCAAGCGCCGCACACAGCGCGTGCAGCATCCCCGCCGGATCATTCAAAATGTCGCTGTCAAATACCGAAACCACCGCCTGCGCACGCGAGGCGAGTGTGCCGTTGACGTAGATCAGGATCGCATCATTGCGCGGATCGGGGGTGAAGTCGTGGGTGCCTAGAGCCATCAGACTGGTCGATTCATGAGCGCGAGTGTCTCAATCATTTTTCGCGGAAATCTCAGGAAGTTTACACTGAATCGGTAGTTTTTCATGGCCCGCCTAATCTCCACTCCGAAAGCGGAGCGGCGCAAGTTTGCCAAAGCGGACGCGTGTAGGACAGCGATTTTTTTGCTTAGATCGTCATTGCGAGCAAAGCGAAGCAATCCAGTCCCGCTGTCGAGCTGGATTGCCACGCTTCGCTCGCAATGACGGATTTAACTTAACCCTAAAAATGCAGTGCCCGTCCGTAGGCGCTCAGCACACTTTCATGCATCATCTCACTCAATGTCGGATGCGGGAAGACGGTGCCCATAAAGTCCGCTTCGACCAGTTCGGCTGTTTTGCCAACAGTGTAGCCTTGGATCAGCTCAGTCACTTCAGCGCCGATCATATGCGCGCCGAGCAGTTCGCCCGTCTTGGCATCAAACACGGTTTTGACGAACCCTTCGGCCTCACCAAGCGCAATCGCCTTGCCATTGCCGATGAAAGGGAAATTGCCGACCTTCACATCATAGCCCGCTGCCTTCGCCTTCGCCTCGGTCAAGCCAACGCTCGCGATTTGCGGGTGGCAATATGTGCAGCCCGGAATGTTGAGCGGATCCATCGCGTGGGGATGGCCGCCTGCAATCGCCTCTGCCGCGATCACGCCCTCATGGCTCGCCTTGTGCGCCAGCCACGGCGGCGCGGTGACATCCCCAATCGCCCAGATGCCGGGAACATTGGTGCGGCACATCGCGTCGGTATCAATATGCCCCTTGGTGGTTTTGATGCCAAGCGCCTCGATGCCAATATTCTCAGTATTGGGCACGATGCCGACTGCGACGATTACATGGCTAAATTCGGACGTGACAACCTTGCCATCCTTGCCCTTGATGCTCGCGGAGATGCCAGTCACGCTCGCCTTGATCGTCTCAACGCCAGCCCCGGTCATGATCGTCATGCCCTGCTTGGTCAGCGCCTTTTCGAGGAAGGTGGAAACGTCAGCATCCTCAACTGGAACGACGCGGTCAAGCATTTCAACCACCGTCACCTTCGCACCCATGTCATTGTAAAAGCTCGCAAATTCGATACCGATTGCGCCTGACCCGATAACCAGCAGCTTGGTCGGCATTTCGGGCGGCACCATCGCGTGACGGTATGTCCAGATGCGTTTCCCGTCGGCAGGCGCAAAGGGCAAATCGCGCGCGCGGGCACCCGTGGCGATGATGATGTTCTTCGCGGTCAGGTCTTCAGCCTTGCCATCCTTGGTGACGGTGAGTTTGCCCAACCCCTCATTAGGCGCTGCGGTGATCGCGCCGTCGCCCATGTGGACGGTGATCTTATTCTTCTTCATCAGATGGCCAATGCCCTGATTCAACTGCTTCGCCACCCCCCGCGAACGCTTGACCACCGCATCGATATCCGCGCTGATCCCCGTCGCGATCAGGCCGTAATCGCCCGCGTGCTGCATATAATGCAATATCTCCGCTGACCGCAACAGCGCCTTCGTCGGGATACACCCCCAATTGAGGCAGATGCCCCCAAGGTTCTCGCGTTCGATAATGGCTACTCGCAAGCCAAGTTGGGCAGCACGGATTGCCGCGACATAGCCACCGGGGCCAGAACCAAGGACGATGAGATCGTAGGTCGTTGTCATTTCAACTCCATCATTATCAAAACCCCTCTCCCCTTGAGGGAGAGGGAGGGGTATCGCGCAGGTTGCTATTCACGGCAAGTCAGCCTCAACAAACTGGATATTACGTGTAAACCAAAGCGGCACACCCGTTCCAAACAAATCGCCATCACGGCTCCAGATGTGCCCGCCAAGTGCCAAGGCCGCTGCCAAAAGCGGCCAATCGGGCTGCCCATGCGGCTGAAGACGTTCACGGGCTTTCGCTTCCATGTGCGCGTAAAGGCCCAGCGGCAGCGGTGCGACAATGCTCAAAAGGTTTCGCATCCGCGCCGCCGTATCGCCGTGCCCAAGACGATTAAGCGTTTTCTGCGTTTCCGCCAGTTGCGGCACTGGCGTCACCACGGGCATCCGCTCTGCCAAAGCGGCAAGCAATGGCAAAGATCGCCCCCTGAGCGCGCCAACCATGATATTGGCATCAACGATGATCGTCGGCATCAATCGGCTCACCCCAAGGATCAAGGCCAATCGCGGCGAGCTCGGCTTCAATATCTATGCCTTTGCCGCGCAATTCATCTTGAGCGTCTTTGATGGCAGAGGCCGCCGCCCGTATCTTCGCCGGATCGCGCCGGAGCGGATGCAAAAGCGCAAGCGTCTTGCCGTGATGCGTCACTTCGATGATTTCGGTGCCATGTGCCACTTCGCTAATCCGCTCCCGAAACTCTTTGATCCCCATCTTCATTGCACTGGCTCCAAATGTGTCACTAGCGGATACACTTTTTGCGTTACCCCATCAAGCTACAAATCATCTTTCTTTGCATCATAAATTTGAAGTAAAATGACAATTTAAATAAATAAACAAGATCACTCCGCAATATTCTAAGTGAAATTCATTTCGTTTCAAATAAGTAGTTGACAATATATCATGCAATATATATAATAAGTTATTATAGTCTGATAAATCTAGGAGAACAACATGCAATACAACTAAAATTAATCAACAATATAAACAAATTTAATATAATTAAATATCCTATTTTTTAATAAAGGAATTTATATAAAATGAAAGTATATCTAAATGAAAAAAACTATTTTAAGAATTTTTAATGTAAAATCATTATTAAAGCCCGGTGGGTCGATTTATCGTGCAATTGCAAGCCTCCCAAAACACATGTCTGTTTCTGAAATAATAGAAGCAGCTGTTATGTTGGGATATGGATATCGTATTGAACATGGCTTCTTGAAGATTTTCAACAATGACGCCATCACGCCACCAGCCCCAGCGGCGTCTCCACTAATTCGCGGAACACCTTCATCAGTTGCGCGCCATCCGCGCCGTCAATTGCGCGGTGATCGAAGCTTCCCGTCGCACACATCACTGTGGCAATCGCCAGCGCATCATCGACCACGTATGGCCGCTTTTCGCCCGCGCCGATGGCCATGATCATGCCCTGTGGTGGATTGATGACGGCCTCAAACTGTTTGATCCCCATCATGCCCATGTTGCTGAGCGACGCGGTGCCGCCCTGATATTCGTGCGGTTGGAGCTTGCCGTCCTTGGCCTTCGCCGCGAGTGCGGCCATTTCGGTGGAGACGGTGGAGATGCTCTTAGCCCCCGCGTCAGTAATGATCGGCGTGATCAGGCCGTTCGGCACGCTGACCGCGACTGAAATATCGGCGCGGCTGTACATCAGCATCATATCGCCCGCGAAGCTGACATTGCATTTGGGCACTTGCATGAGCGCAACGCCGAGCGCCTTAATCAGCATGTCATTGACGCTGAGCTTCACCCCGCGCGAGGCAAGACTGGCGTTAAGTTCGCCGCGCAGTTTGAGCAGTGCATCGAGGCGAATATCAACCGTGAGATAGATATGCGGCACCGTCTGCTTGCTCTCGGTCAGGCGGCGCGCAATGGTCTTGCGCATTCCGCTGAGCTTGACCGCTTCGTGTGGGATGCCGAAATCGGCGATTGGGGTGGGCTTCGAAGAAGAAGGCAGCCCTTCGACAGGCTCAGGGCGAACGGTAGATGTGGTGGACACATTCTCAACCCGTTCGGGCTGAGCTTGTCGAAGCCCTGCCTTTTCTAAGCCCTCAAGGTCAGCTTTCACAATCCGGCCACCGGGGCCGCTGCCCTTGATGCCCGCAAGGTCAATCCCTTGAGTCGCTGCAAGTCGCTTGGCGAGTGGACTAGCGATAATGCGCTCACCCGAAGCAGTCTTGGCGACTGGCGTTGCGGCAGGGGCTTCAACCTTTACTGCTGGCACAGTGGCAGCGACAGGCGCAACTGTCTTTGGCGCAGGCTTGGCATCCTCCCCCTCGCCCGCGATCCGCGCAATGACGGTGCCAACCTTCACGCCCTCACTGCCCTCGGCAACCAGTATTTCAGTCACCACGCCCTCATCAACCGCTTCAAATTCCATCGTCGCCTTGTCGGTTTCAATCTCGGCCATCAGGTCACCCGATTTGACGGTATCGCCGACCTTGATCATCCATTTGGCGAGCGTGCCTTCCTCCATCGTAGGGGAAAGTGCTGGCATTTTGAGTTCGATTGTCATCAGTTGGGCCACCTGTTGGTCAATTTACGCGTCAACCGTAACGGCAGTTTCCCCCAAGCGAAAGAGGCAAGCCCTTGCAGTTTTGCAAAACTTGCCGCACCTT
>JAYUIX010000038.1:0-3024 GCA_043765635.1 Sphingomonadales bacterium | reverse complement strand
TCGATCCGGGTTAAATCGGTTGTTGGCCGATTTCTTGAGCATAGCCGCATCTGGGCATTTGGAAATGGCGGCGACCTGCCCAATGACAAGGCGAAGGTTTATATCTCGTCGGCGGATTGGATGCAGCGCAATTTTGATCGGCGGGTTGAATATATGCTGCCAATTGAAAACCCGACGGTGCATGATCAGGTGCTTGATCAAGTGATGGTTGCCAATCTGCTTGATAATGAGCAAAGCTGGGAATTGAAGGCCGATGGCCGCTATGTTCGTATCGAGTCTGGAGAACAGCCGTTCAACCTCCACCGTTATTTTATGACCAATCCGTCGCTTTCGGGACGCGGCGAAGCTATTGGCGACCGTGCGACCGTGCCAAAATTGCGTCTCAAACGCACGCGTTAATCACGTTATGATCGACGGCAACCATTGTGCCGTTATTGATATCGGATCAAATTCGGTGCGGCTCGTTGTCTTTGGTGGGGATTTGCGTGCACCCTCGGTGCTGTTCAATGAGAAAGTGATGGCTGGGCTTGGTCGTACCAAAGCGGCGGGCGATGCACTTGATCCTGTCGCGATGGATCGTACGCTGGTTGCGCTCGCACGCTTTCAAAAACTGTCAGCCATGCTCAGTGTTGATCAGCCGCATACAGTGGCAACAGCGGCTGTGCGTGACGCCGCCAACGGGCGGGAATTCCTTAGTAAAATTTCGGCTTTGGGCCTGAACGTCACGCTGCTGACCGGCGAAGAAGAAGCCAAGGCTGCGGCCTACGGCGTGATTGCCGGGTTTGATAACGCTGACGGTGTGGTCGGTGACCTTGGCGGGGGTAGCCTTGAACTGGCGCGGGTTAAAAATGGTGAAGTGCTTGCACGCGCGTCGTTTCCACTTGGCGTCCTCCGTCTCCCCGAAATCCGCGCGCAGGGGGTAAAGGCGCTTGACCGCCATGTTGCCAAAACGCTCAAAGCCAGCGGCTGGATTGGCGCGGCATCAGAGCTGCCTTTTTATCTGGTCGGTGGATCATGGCGCGCACTGGCCAAGATTCACACGAATTTGACCCAGCATCCGCTGCCCATTCTGCACAATTACATAATGCCGCCAGATGCCGGGTTTCGCATTGCACGCGCGGTAACGCTGTTTAACAAGGCAACGGGACGGTTTGACGGGATTGTTTCGAGCGCGCGCAGGCCTGCGATGGCCGATGCAGCGGCGATGCTGGTGGCGTGCGTCAACGGTCTCAAGCCCGCCTCGCTGATTGTCTCAACAACTGGTGTGCGAGAGGGGCTGGTCTACTGTCAGCTTCCCCCCGAACAGCAGCGGCGCGATCCGTTAATCGTTGCAGCGCGCGTTGAAGCGCAGCGGCAGGGGCGGTTCTCTGAACATGGCGATATTCTTCACCGCTGGCTGATGCCGCTGTTCGGTGATGAAAGCGAAGGCGATGTCCGTTTGCGGCGCGCGGCCTGCTTGCTCGGTGATATTGGCTGGGCGGCCAACCCCGATTTCCGCGCCGAACGCGCACTTGAATTTGCGCTCCACGGCAATTGGTTCGGTATTGATGCGCGCGGGCGCGCGATGATTGCGCAAGCATTGTTCTCAGCATTTGGCGGAGGTGCAACGCGCCCTGCAATGCTTGAGAAGCTCGCGCCCGTCGCCGATCTCAATCGCGCGCGCTGTTGGGGGCTGGGCATTCGCCTTGCGCAACGATTGAGCGGCGGCGCGGCAATACCGCTTGAAAATAGCCAGTTGGTGGTAAGCGATGCGACCATTCATCTTGAGATAGCGCCTGAGGTCAGCGCGCTTGGCGGGGGCGAGGCGGTTCAGCGGCGGCTGCGCCAATTGGCGAGCACGATGGGCTTGGCCAGCAGCATCAAAATTGCGCAACATGATTAGCTTGACAATGTGACCACTGGTGGTTACTTTTAAGCCATGAACAAGATTTCTGCCCTCAATGATGTGCAAACGCCGTTCAAGCATTTTGTGGACTCGTCGTCTGATGTTGCGCCAACTGTGCCAATTTCATCAGCAAAGCACGTTCCTGTTAAAGAGGCCAAGGCCACGTTAACGGCGTTGCTTCATGCTGTTGAGGCGGGCGAACGGATTGTCATCACGCGGCACGGCAAGCCTGTGGCTGATCTGGTGCCACATGCCGAAGCCAAGCTGGAAGGTTCGTTACTTGATCGGCTTGATGCGTGGCACAAAGAAAATGGCACTGACTTGTCAAAAGGATGGGTTGCACCCGATTTTGACGATCCTTTGCCTGAGGATTTTCTATACTCGCCCTGGCCCGATGATATCAAAATGCCAAGTGACGGGTGGAAAAAGCCCTGATTCTCGATACCAACATCGTTATCGCGCTGATAAACGGGACGACTGGTTCGCTCCCTAAACGTGCGCGCGAGGCGCTTGCAGAGCCTCCGCCGCACATCGTCAGCGTGGTGAGTATTTGGGAAATCTCACTCAAACTTGCCAAAGGCAAGCTGGCGCTAGCATTACCGATTGAGGATATTCCCGCTTTCTTAAACAGGCTTGGAGTTACAGTCATGCCGATGACGTTAGATCACGCTGTCGCGGTGGCAAGACCGCTGCCCGATACCAAAGATCCCTTCGACCGCCTACTCCTCGCCGTCTGCGCAGTCGAGGGGCGGCGGTTGGTAACGACTGACCAGCGGCTTGAGGGGCATCGGTTGGTTTATTGAAAGCTAGCGGGGAATCCGATATCTAATCATGAGAGTCGCCCCTTTGCCTTTTAGCGGCTGACGCAAAATATTGTCGCTTCCTTTCATGGCTTCAATCATCGCATTACAACAAGATGGTATTTGATGGTTTTTGCTTGGATAACCGCCCAGTTGTCGATGCACATCCCCAGATTTAAGAGTTATTGAAGTTTGACCAGCATTCTTGGCTTCCGCAAATGACGCAGCAATAAAACTTCTGAAATCATCCATCGTTGGCATATTCACCCCTCCACCATCGCCACAGCCCTAATCCATCCCGCACTTGCCCGTTCAATCTTCACCGGAAAACAACTCAGC
>JAYUIX010000037.1:0-9005 GCA_043765635.1 Sphingomonadales bacterium | reverse complement strand
CCATGCCGGGTGATGACGATGGTCTCGCCGCGCTCGACATCGCTTAACAGTTGCGGCAGATGCGCCTTGGCATCGGAGGACTGGACTTCACGCATGGGTGTCGCCTTATGTTTGGGTTGGTCAATCTAACTGGTCTATTTATAGCACAGCCAGAACAAACACGCAATTGCTTTGACGCCCTGTCTCTCCGCGCCCGCTCCTTCGCTGCGCCGTTTCTCTTGCCCCACACCTCCTTGTGGGGCTGCATGGCCTCGCCGCCAACCGGGGCGTCTCGCCTCTGGGTGGGTGGGAGGTTGGCCTGTTGTGGCCATGCACCAAGCGGCTTAATGCCGCGCTCTGCTGACCTAAACAAACGCGCCAATGGTTAACACTTTCTTAAAAGCACTCGCGCTATAGTTGTCCTCTAAGCCTCCGGCAGGGGTGCACGTTGCTTGCAACGTATAAGTGCACACTTGATCCTTTCCGGACTGGCTTTGGCTTTGGGACATACGGGCAAGAGGATAGCCTCGGGGTCAACCGGGGGTAGTGCTTTATGGCGCTGTTCAGTTGGTCAATGCAGATCATTAAGCGCAGTGCGGGGCTCTCGGTCGTCGCCGCTGCCGCCTACCGCGCGGGCGAACGGCTGCATGATCAGCGGCAGAACATGACGCATGATTACCGCAACCGTTCGGGCGTCGAACATACCGAAATACTCCTGCCGAAAGATGCGCCCAACTGGTGCCAAGGCATCACCCGCGATGCGCTGTGGAATAATGTCGAGGCCAGTGAGAAACGCAAGAATGCGCAGACGGCGCGTGAGTTGCGCATCATGATCCCGCGTGAGTTTGAAGGGGCTGCGCGCATTGATGTCGTGCGTGATTATCTCAAACGCAGCTTTGTCGCCAAGGGCATGATCGCGGACGTGTGCTGGCACAACAAGTCTGCCTCGGACGGTCTGGAACAACCCCACGCGCATGTGCTGCTGACCATGCGCCCGCTGACGCAAACGGGCTTTGGCCCCAAGGCGCGGCATGACTGGGTGCCTGACCCAGAGGGGCGCATCTATGACGATGGCCGCCCTATGATGGTGGTCAGCAACAAGGATAGCTGGAACTGCCCCGATTATTTTGAGCGCTGCCGGGAGGATTGGGAGAATATCGCCAACGCGGCATTGGAACACGCAGGCGTGGCGGATCGGATAGATCGGCGCAGCCTGCTTTAGCGCGGCCTCTCGCGGCTCCCCGAACCCGCGCTGCGGCTCGCCTATTATCTGAACGACTTATACGGCGTGATGAAAGAACGGTTCGGCCAATTCCAAATGGCGCGGCATTATCGCAGCGTTGAACAAGCCGCTAAAACCGCATTCCGCACGATGGATACATCGCCCGTTGGCGCATCCGATGCCGCGCATACGAGCGACCGCTTCTTCGGCTGGTTCGACCGCCAAATCACGCGGCTTGATCCAACGCCCCACACCCCGTCCGCGCCGCAACCGAACGACCATAACCACAATTTAGACAGGGAGCGTTGACGATGACTGGCAGCAATTGGCGAGAGATGTTTGAACAGGGGCGGAATGGCAACGGTCGGGGCGTCGACCGCAACATGGGCGGCGTGGTGCCACCTGTGCAGCAGGGTGGTTTTGCGCCGACTCATGCGCCCGAACCAAGTCGCGATGAACCTGATGATGACGGCGCGCCCGCGCTTGACCTTAGCGTCTACCGCCCTTGGACGCTCCAACGCGGGCGTGGTCGCCCCTCGATGCTACTTGATCTGCGCCGTTATGAACCAAAATCCGATCTGTGGATTGGCTGGCAAATGGCCTATCCGCACCTCATCGCCGTCGAATATATCGGCGATAAAATGCTCTCTCTCGACTTCGGCACTCGCCAGTTCATGATCGAAGGGCGCGGGCTGGATGAACTTGCGCGGCATTTGCAGCAAGGGAGTGTGGTGAATGTTGTGGAATTTAACGAACGGGTTTGGAGTAAGCATGAGAAAGCACCGATGGTGCATAAAATTGTCAAAATGTCTTAATGGATCAGGTAGAGTATGCTCGTACTTCGACTGCAAACTGCATTTAGCATCTGATTATTGGCGTATTTTAGTCAGTGTCAGAACGGGCGCGTTACGTCCGGCATATCGTCGTAAGCTTTGAGTAGTACATCAACAGGCGACGGCAATTTTTCACCGTTGTGGAACGCAGGATACCAGTAGATTAGCATCAGCCACATTGCTGCTGTGATTGACTGGCCATTTTCGAGCCAGCCATCGCAATACGGCTGAGGCTGACTAAGCTTTGCTCCCAGCATCTTTTTACCCGCCGCTAGGACGTCGGCTTGGTCAAATTCGTTGTGCAGATAATGGCGACAGAGCGCGTAGCCAAGCTCGCGTGGTTTCAGTGCTTTTTTGAGCGAAATATCCTGCTTGCCAATCCAATGTTCATAAATCTCAATTCCGGCCTCAAACGGCTCCTTACCGTGCTTATAATCTTCAAAACAGCCACCAAGAACAGCCATAGCCATATAATCGTTAAGCCCGTCACGGATGATTTCTTGGCGCGTCCAAGGACGCTCTTCGCTACGCCACCACGCCTCCAGAAAGCGTCGCGCCTCATTCCAGTGATCTGTGGCAAGTTCATTTTTTTCTAGCCAAGTGCCAAGCGCGCGGGCTTCAAAAAGATTATAACGATGTTGCGCGGAAGAACCACCGAACCACTCGTATTCCTTTGATGCAAGACCTTGGTCGATACGTTGGTTTGCACGGATAATCAATGGATTGGCTTCATCCGCAAAACCTGCAATTATAAAACCAATACAGCTTGACACACTGCTCGCGCCAAAGTTACCAATTGGGTCACCTTTCTCAGGCGTTATCATCAATTCGACTCTGATATTTTCGGGTGATTTTTCCCTTTTTAACGCGGCCTTAAATACCATCTTTAGTTTCCACAAATTTTGTTGTTACAAAAGCGCGTGATCACGGAGTTTCTTGCAGCTCCTGCTCCGGGAGTATGCGCATTGAAATTACCTGCATCCAAATTTGCCCTAGCTCTTACCTTAACAGCCTCAGGTAAATTGGACGCTTCGATGGCATCTCTAGCCTCGACTAACGCCCTTCTCAAGGTATTTGATCCTTGAGCGAACGTCGTCGTCGGCTGCACATTCGATGGATTAGATCGGAATTTGGCATCAAACAAAGATACTGTGCCATCGGCACGCACGGAGATGATATCAGCGCCCGGCGTGTTAACATTGCTACCAAAGCGCACCACGGTTTCGCCGGGAATTGCTGCAACTCTATTCGCAAATTCAAGCTCGGCGCGGTAGCCATTGATTTGTGAAAGCTGATTAGCCTCAGTGCCGCCCGACAAGCGAGTTGGTGAGTAATCAAGTCCCGCCACCGGATCAGGTAAACGGGGATCAAGCGCGACCCCCGCCGCGAGACGCGGTGGATTGGGTATATTGTTGATAAGCTTAGCCGAGTTTTCAAGCGATCCTGCTCCTATGCCGCCCGCCAATTTTCCGCCAGTGACTGCTATTCGCGACGTAATTCTGGCAACGGCGCCAACACCAATTAACGTTGACAGTAATTCAAATGTTATTTTTCCAGCTTCAAACGCATTTCCAGTACCACCATTTATCGCATTATCTTCTAATATTCTAAATTTTTCCACATATTCATTCAACAATCCAGTACCAATTTTAGATATAATATCTTTATCATTCAGAGTCTCGTTGATAGCATCGATGACGCCCTGAGGATTATCTCTAATTGCTATCGTTATTTTGCCTATCCCTTCCACAGTGGAATAGGCATCGATGAATGGCGACGCCAGAAATCCCGCAACAAATGCACCGTCTTGTTTGGCACTTAATGCGTAATATCTTGCTCGCGTTAAATTTCGACAAAGGCGATTTTCACAAAGGGCTAATTTTTGATCAAACTCTTGCTGTTGTTTGAGTCCGAGTCTGTTGTTTTCGGTTTCCGCCTGCGCGCTCACGATGGCCCCGCCAAGAGCTGAACCGTCAAGGCCCGCTACCGTGCCTACTGCTGCAACGATGGCTTGTACTAAAGCTGAACGCGCCTCACGGTCTTCGTTAGAAAGCGGCTTACCGCTTCCATCAAGTCGATCAAGCAAGGTATTGAGGATAACCGCGCCGCCTTGGCCTGCGGCGCTTGCCCCGCAACTACCGTCTGATCCAGCGGCCCCGGCAAGACAGCCAGTGAGTGTGTGAAGCAAGCCTGCTTGTACCTCGGTGATTTTGCCCTCTTTGGCCAAATCACCGATCAAGCCTGCCCCACGCTGCTGAATAACGCTCACTGCAGCATCGCGTACCAAGGCACCCACACCGCCAGTGACGTTGCCGCCAGCGGCTGCGCTCAACGCAGTTAGAACCTGTCGATAGGTGCCTCCCGTGCTAAACTGACTTTCAATTCGATTGGCCTCGGCATTAAGCAGGTTGGCTTTCGCAATATCGCCTTTAGCCTCAGCGTCACGCGCTTCGTTACGCTTCATATCGGCTTCGCGTGCACGATTGCTCAAGAATTGGGACACTTGCCCTGCCAACTCGCGTGCAGCAGCAAAACCTTCCTCTATCTCTGCCCGCTTGTTTGCATCAAACTTTTGCGTCAGCGGCGTATTTGCGCCGCTCGTATCGCGGCTGATGGTTTGCGCCACGCCAAGGCTTGCGGGGTCTCCCGACGTGATGTTGATCGTGCCACCCGCAATTGCGCTGTTGGTGGTGCTCGATTGGCTGCCGCTGGCGCTTTGCACGGACGGTAAGCCGCCGGTGATCGTACCGAGTGGGGTGCTGATGCCATTGGAGCCGCCACCTCCGGTGTTCACATCCGATCCAATGCCCGTAAGGCCGGTTGAAAGCCCCACCGATGAGGCTTTGAACTTTTCGCTATTTTCGATGGTGGTGGTGCCAAGCTCTCCGGTGGTAAGATTATTGCGCGCCGGATCGGCGGTGCTCGCAATGACGGCACCGTTTAACTGAGTGCGGCCCGCGACGTTGATGTCAAAGCCACCCTTGCCAGCGGTGATGCCCGATTGCTCCTGCACACTCTTAAAGCTGCCCGATTGCTTGCTTTGGCCAAAACTTGCGCCTGCTTCGTTACGACCAACATCAGCCGATAAGCCAAGGTCGGTCTGCTTCGATTTGAAATTGGCGGTATCCTGCTGACTGGTGATGGTGAGGCTGCCCGCATTCACTTTGACGGTATCACCGCTCAACTGCGCGCCTTCAAGTGTCAGCGCGCCGGGTGTTGTCACCCGCGCGGTGCCGCCAGCGGATAGCACCGATTCCACATTGGTGACCGACGTGCCGTTGCTGTTACCCTTGCCAAGATTGACCGAGAATGATGGGGTAACGCCGCCTGCACCAATGGTTGCACCTACCGTTAAGCCCGATGATTTGTTCTTCGACGTACTCGAATCATTCTCCTGCGCGGATTGGAAGGTGATGGCACCGGGTGCTGTCACGGTGAGGTCGCGCGTTGCAGCAACCTTGCTTCCCGTAACGGTGACGGTCGATTTATCGCCCGCACCGCGCGCAGTCAGATTGACATCGCCACCCGAAATTTGTGAGCCGACGACGGTTTGATCAATGCTCTGGCTGCTTGATTTGGATTTGGAGACGCCCACCTTGACGGTGACGCCAGCATTTTTGATGCCGTCGATAATGCCAGCGCCTGTGATTTCCCCAATCCCGCCATTGAGCAAACCGTCAACACCGCTCTTTACCTTGTCAACGGCCTTATCAACGGCAGCGACGACGCTTTGCCCATTGCTCGCAAAGGCATTTCTGATACCGGAAATCGCATCATCAATGATGGCCTTGCCGTTAGCGTCATAGGCATTTTTCGCCGCAAGCAGCGTGGCCATGACTGATACGGCCTTGGTACGATCGGTTTTTGCCGCTGCTGCGGCTGTCGCCATTTGCTGCAAGCGCTGGATCGATTCGAGCGCGGATAATCCGCTTGGCAATTCTTTGGGCAGGAAGGATGGGCCGCCCGGGCCAAACCCAACCGAGATGCCAACGCTTGACGATTTGGATTTCGACGTATTGATAACGGTGTCGATGGCGTTGGTGATGTCGATCCGTTCAGCCGTGATGTTGACTTGATCGGGTGAAACGACCTGACTGCCGGTGATCGAAATTGCTTTGTTAGCAGTAAGATTTACGTCGCCGTCAACGGAAGCAATGACGGAACCATTGTTCTGGGTAAGTGTGGTCGCATTCTCATTTTTAGATTTGCCGACACCTGCGGAAATGCCAGTGAAGCCAACGCTAATGCCCGATTTTTTGACCTTAGTTGAATCGCTTTGCGAGGATTCGGTGACGACGGTGCCAACTGTGATGTCACCGCCAGCGGAAATGCTGGTGCCACGATCCGAGACGATATTTGAGCCTTTGACGGTGGTATCACCGACGCTGCCGATTGTTACCGTTCCGCCCTCAATCGCGCTGGCAAGCGCAGTTTCAGTGACATTTGATGAAGTGGTAGTCGTCACCTTCTTTGAGAAGGTTTTCTTCTTCTTCACTTGCGTAAATGTATCGAGCGTCGAGCGGTCTTTCACGCCGGTGATATCAACCGTTTGTCCAACAAGCGACGTTTCGCCCGTTGACGTGATGTTGGCACCAGCCACCTTGATTGCGCCGGGCGAGTCGATGGACGTGTCGCCGCCCGCTGTGATACCTGACAGCGTATTGGTCGCGCTGGTCGCGGTTGAACTGACGGTCTTTTTCTTGCTCAAGCGCGCGTTGCTGGTTTCAAATGTGCTGTTCTGGCTCGCGACGATCTGAATGCCACCATCCCCAATCAGGATTACATCACGCCCGGCAGCTAGGTTTGAACCTTGAACACCGAGAGCGCCGCCGCTTGCAATGGTGAGGTCACCGCCTGCCGATACATTTGAGCCGGTTGCGGTGCTGCTGTTAGCAGAGGATGTGCCGAAGTTCCGTTTGCCATTGCGGAAGGAGCTACTTTGATTCTCGGTTGCGCTGGCACTGCCGATATTCACATTGCCATCGGCAACAAGCGTCGCATTCTGACCTGCCTTGATGGTGCTTGCACTGACATCAATGTTGCGGCTTGCGTCCAAAACGACAGAACGGCTGGCATCAACCACCGCGCCGGTAACACCGGTGCCACTCTTTGCTGTGTTATTGAAACGGCCATTGTTATTGTTTAGGCTTGTACTACTTGATGTCGTGCCTGTGGTTGCGAGGTTGATGTCACGACTTTGGACGAACACGTCGCCTGCCTTGATTGTGCCACCAAGGGTGGCATCATTTTTGGCAGTGATGCTCACAACGTCGCCTGATAGAGTCGATGAAACGACCTTCTGGCCAGCACTGCTATTGGATTGATTATCCGTTGATTGGCGCAGCCTTCCGTTGCTGCGGGCAACGTCGGTCGTTGTCGATGTGGCAACACTATTAGATAAGTTGTTCAAGCTGTTCGAGACTGTTACTGATCCGCCGCTTAGCGAAACAGTTTTGTCCGAGGAAATTGCGCCACCGCTGATATTCACTTGGCCTGTCGCACTAATCCCGACGCCCTGAGCGCCTGAAATTTCTGAAAGGCGGGCGCTGGTTTGTGATTGCGTGCTGTTAGTCGTGCTTGATGTCACGCCTAAGAGATTTGTCTTTCTGCCATCTTTTTGTGTTGTCGTGCTGGTGTTCGACGCACTTGAAATGGTACGCGTACTGTCAGCCACGCTGGCGACATTTACTGCTGCGCCCGTGATGGCAACGGTGCCAGTGGTCGCCAGCTTTGCACCAACTATGTTCACCTGTCCGGTTGAGCTGACACCAATGCCTTGCCCTGCCGTAATATCGGTCAGAGTATTGGTGACAGTAGTTGTCGTCGAGTTGCTCGTCGCGACATTCGCGACGCTGACATTCTTGCGCCCTTGCTGGTTTGACGAACTTGATGTTGCAACTGTGTCGGTTGCAACAGATTGTCCGGCGTTAAGCGTGACGCCGTTGACGCCGCTCAATTGCACGGTGTCGCCTGCTGCAATTTTCGATCCGGTGACAGTCAACCGGTTGCCTGCACCAAGGGCGATATTACCGCCTGCGGTGATGGAGGAGCCAGTGAAGCTTTGTTCCGTGCGCGTTGCCGTTGTCACCGAATTAGTGCCAGCACCGGTCGTCGTGCTTGACGAGCGACTGGCTAAATTACCATCGACAATAATGTTACGGTCTGCGTTCAGTACCACATTATTGCGGGCTTCAATCTGGCCGCGTGTGATAATGTCGCGGGCACTTTTGGCGACCACATCGGCAGCGGCGATGCGCCCGCCCGCTGCGTTTACGATGTCTCCGCTTGATGTGAGGCTGACCACTCGTGAGGCCTCAATTCTGCCACCGTTCAGTAGATTGTTTGTGACATTGGCCACCACGTTGGTGCCTGAGACAATCGCACCGCCCTTGATAATTTTTTTGTCGCTCGCGGCAAGATAGACCACGGGCACAAGCACCTCGCGGGTGCCGACGGTGGATTTTACATACCAGACAATCGAACTGGTCAGATTGTTAATCTGGTCGCTGGTGAGCGCGACGCCAAGCGAGAGTTTGAGCTTGTCCTTTTGATCAAGCGCATTTTGCAGCAGGCCTTTGGCCTGATCGAGCGTGTTACCAAATTCCGACAATTGCGCTTCACCGGTGGCGGCGCGGATTTGCTGCGTGATCAATTGCAGTTCAAAGAACCCATCACCAAGCCGGGTGAAGTTGGTGCCTCGATCAACACCAAGTTCAGCAAAGAAGAAACTGGAATCGAGCAGCGCGCCAACGGTGGCAAAGCCGGGGTTGGTGGTGAACAGGAACTGGGTATCGGGGGAATCGTTGAAGGTGAACAGACGTCCGCCGCCCGCGATGCCAAAATTCCCGTTTGCGCCGACAAGATTGAACTGACGCAAGAAATCGGAAATGAAGCTGCCTGCGCGTCCGCCTGCACCAAGGATGCCGGGGATGGCCAAGCCGTTAAATCCGTCACCTGCGCGTGCCAATTGG
>JAYUIX010000036.1:0-9146 GCA_043765635.1 Sphingomonadales bacterium | reverse complement strand
GTCAGGCCTGCACGCAGATCGATCCCCTTCGTCCGATATTCGACGCGCGCCTGCCCTGCTTGCCGCTTGGCGAGACTCCCGAGATAGCGTTCCTGCCATGCACCGCCGACCAGCGAGAGATCATTGCCGATGCGAACGCGGCCATCGAAGCCGAATTTCTGCGTGCTGGCTTCCGATGCATTGGTCTGGCCAACGCCAAAACCTGCCTGCTGCTGGCGGACATAGGCGAGCAGATCGACGACTTTTCCATGATGCTCGACTTCAACGAGATAGGCCGCTGCTGTGCCGCCACCGGCCAGCGTGGCACCACCGCGAGCGGATTTGTCGCTGACGGCAAACTCGGCACGCATTTCATTGGCGGCATCGGGCTGGAACTTGAGGTCAACGCCGCCGACATTGGTTTTTGTCGTGTCGGTCTCGTCATGGATCACACTGCCGCCAACGGTCAGCGTTTTGGCTCTGTTGGTCCACGTTGCGCGGCCTCCGGCGTTAGTGACGCGCTGGGCAATGCCATCGACTTCATAATCGGCCACGATCACCTGGGGATCGAGCAGCGACGAGCGGCTGAGCACAGGATCGCGGAAGCGCAATGTGCCCGCGACATAATCAATGTCATAGTCGATGTGACGCGTCAGCGTTTTTGTTTCGACGATCCGGTTCGAGCGCAAGCGATCACGGATTTCGACAGTGATCCGCTCGCTGTTGGGCAGAATGTCGCGTGCGCCGAGCTGGTAGGGGCCGGTCAAGCCATTGCCCTGAATTTCCTCGCGGCGATGGCGGTAAGGCGTGTCGGCGGCAAAGGCAGTCGCGGCGACATGCTCGCTGCGATACTGGGCTTTCACACCATTGAAGCTGCGGATGTAGCGCGTCAGCTGCGGCTCGATCATGCCAGTTTCGAAGTCACCGAACAGCGCATAGAATTGTGGCCGCTCGAGACGGACATAGAGTTTGCGCACCGAAGTCGCGTCATACCGCCGCTCGCTGCGGTCGGCATAGATCGTGTAGTAAGATGCCGGATCAATCACGCCGCCAAAGCGCGTGTCATCGCGCTCTTTGTCACTGTCATAAGCCAGCGTCAGCAGCCATTTGCCCTTGACACGGCCCTTGGCATAAAGCGCGAGGCGGGCGTCGCTGTAAGTATGGCCACCATTTTCGCCGAGTTTCTCGATGCGGCTGTCAAGCTTGTTGAAGCCGACAGTGCCAGCGGCAAAGCCAACAATTGTCCACGGGCGGTTGCCCGGTGTCAGCCATGTTTGAATCCGCTGGCTGCGCGTGGTGTCGGCATCGCGGAACGGGAAGGTGATTTGAAGCCCGCCAGATGCTGTGGTCGGCTCAAGCTCAATATAAGCGATACCGTCTTCGCCAGTAACGTGCCAGACGGGGCGGGCGCGTTCGAGGCCTGAAAGCTGACGCGCGGCCTGCGCATCGGCTTCGATGGCGGGCGAATAGGGTGCGGGAACTTCAAAATCGCCAACCAGTCCGTGATGTACGGGGCGGCCGTCACGGTCAGTCATCCGCACCGCGATTACCGGGCGGGTCACGCCGTCGGCGATGAGGATTGACTGCGCTGGCAGGAATTCGGCACGCAACGCGCTGTTGGCATAATGGACGGTGCGCTTCAAAGTTTGGGCAATTGTGCCGTCAGCATTGCGCACTTCAGCAGTCAGCAGCGTATCGCGCTCATTCAGCGGGATTGAACGCCAGATGCTGACCGCCATCGTTTCAAGCCCGTTCTTGCGCGCGCCATCAAAGGCGAGCGCGCTAACTGGCTTACCATCGGCGAGCAGCGTAACGGTTTGGTTTGCCAAATGCTTGATCGCCACGCGCACTGCCTTGGTGCGTGGGTTGTGATCGGCTTCTGGGAACAGCCATTTGATTTCGGGCGTTTGATCGGCAAACCAGTCACGCTCAGCGCCTGCGGCGACCGGATCAGACGCGGGGGCGGGACGCTTGACTAGCTCAGCCACGGGCCGCGTGGTGTTTGCGCCGGTCGCGCTGCGGAAATCAACGCGGAGGAGCGCGCCGCCCTGTCCTTCGACGAAGCGCGAGATCGCACTGCCGCCGCTGCGCGCGTTTTTGACGCAATCGCTCGGCACTTGGCCCGAGGGCAGGGTGGAGGCGTCCATCTGAACCACATGGAGACCGGGGATTACGCCCTCAAAATGGTAGCGACCTTCGATATCGGTAACGGTATAGCTGCCATCCTCAAGCATAACGCGGACACCCGCAATGCCATTGGCGACATCAGGATCAACGGTGCAGCCGCCATCAGTGATCCGGCCAATGATCGTCATCCGGTCGCTAATTCCGTCACGGGCGATACGCACTGCGGCATCGACGACTGGGCTTTGCGCACCGCGATCATCACGCGCGCTTGCCCGGTTCATTGCGGTGCCGGGGCGCGCATCGGGGCGCACCTCGGCGACGTAAGTCAGTATGCGTGATCCACCGCCGGGGAGTGGGGGTACGGTGACGCTAAACTGTCGGCCATCAGGCGATATTGTCGCTGTAACCAAAACAGAATCAATTCTAACCGTATTGGCACGAAGGCGCATTTCGCGTGGCAGTATGTCTGTGACAATTACTGGCCCGGTGGCACGCGTGACGCTGCCGTTCCTAAGGCCAATTTGATATTGTAGCGCATCGCCGGGGACGACGACGGGCGAAGAAGCAGACTTGGTGATCGACAGTGCACCACCGGGCTGATCCGCCGGAATATCGATGCGGACGGGGGCGGGGTCATTCAACACGAACGGCGCACCGTAAGAACCGGGCACAATCGTATAAGGCGGGCCATCAGGGCGGCGCAAACCCGCAAGGCTCGAGGCGTTTGATGTTGACGGCACGGTGAACGGCGCTGGCGGTTCAACCAGCAAGCGGTATGTGCCTGCGCGTGCAAATGGGAAACGATAATCGCCGGGCGGGAAGGCGTAAACCGTGCCGTTGCTGTCTGTCACGGTTGAACCGGTGATGACTGATGACGGGAAACGCGCGACGCCATCATCGCCGAAAACATCGGCAGGCTGACCAGTTGCAACATCGATCAGGGTGACGCGGGCACCCGGAATCGGCGTGCCGTCGGCTGAATCAAACACGATGCCGAATGGATCAATCAATACTTCGACGGGCGATGCAGCGATCATCGCGCCGTCGCTGGCGCGCACGCCGTTGAGGATCAGGCTGTCACCAGGCTTGAGCGTGAGGACGCAATCACCGCGTACCGGCACCAAAGGCTGTGCCGATGTGCGGACGATACCAATGAATATGCCTGTATTCGCGCCGCTTTCGGAAAGCTGTAGCGTTTCAGTATCGCCACCAGGCGTTTCCAACCTAACCATTATGGTTTCAATTTCTAAAGTGTTTTGGTTATCATTTTGCGATGTCAGAGCAATTACCAATGGCTCACCCGCGCGGATCTGCGATGAGCGATCAAGCGCGGCGGGTGAAAGCGGGGTTCCGGCAAATACGCCTTCAAGCGTGACCGGGGTTACACTGCCACCGCTGCCATGACACTGTGTGGCGGGAACAGCAAAGCGTTCAGGATTGGGAGAGCGACCAAGTTGAAATGTAACCAGTGAAGGCGGAAGTGGTGCTGGGCGCTGTACTTGAATATCAACACGGTTCGATGGACGCGAGACACGGCTGCTGCCTGCATCCCACTGAAAACTGGCAACGTTTGAAATCGTCTGCGCGTGGCTCACCATCGGCGCTGCGCACAACAGCGCCGCCGCAAAACCCATTAATCGGGCTGAAATATGGTTTACAACGCTAGTCATAAAAAAAGTGGAGGAGTCGCCGGGCCCCTGGAGCGCCCGACGACCAATCCCTACCCCCTAGTTAATCCGCACGCGGAAATAGAGTGTGCGCGTTGCGCCTGCGGCAAGCGTTCCGAGCGTACCGCTGACGGTTGGTGGAGTGGCGCTGAATGTGCCTCCTGCGGTTCCGTCAAGATTGCAAGTGCCAGTGCCCGGTGTGCCCGTGTACGTGCCACCTTGAAAAATGCCAAAGGCGGTTTCATAAGTAGTCTGCGTGGGCAGCGGATCGCCAATATTGACAGTGTTTGCGGGCGCACCCGTGGCCGCGTTGCTGACAACGATGCAATATTCAACCAGCGCGCCAGGAATGAATTTCGGATTGGTCGTCCCATTGACTGGATCTGAAATCACGCGGCTTTGCTTGGCGACGGTCAGCACAGGTGCTGAAACCGTATAGTCATCATCATCGCTGTGGCGACCATCCGATACAGCATCGGTTGTGCCGGCAATATCAGCAAAAACGGTATCAACGCCTGCGGTATTGGCACCCGCAGTCTGTGTTACAAGTGCACCCTGTGTTGCAGCCGTGCCCGCTTCGAAGGCTTGCGCCGTCAGCGTAACATCAGCAATGTCACCATTTATACGGCCCAGTGGGATATTGGCGACGATAAAGACTGTCCGCTGTGTGTCAGCGGCCAATTCATCAAGGAAGGTCGCCGCCAAGTCTGTGCCCGCATCATAGGTGCCATTGCCATTGGTATCGACAAACGTGGCTGGTGTCGTCACGTCAAACGTGTCGGTGCCGCCATGTGTTGCCGCGCCACCCACTTGCTGCGTGACCGCAAGACCAAGGTCAAGCGGCGCGTTTGACGTGTTGCGTACGGTAAAGGTTGTCACCTGTGCAGTTGAACCCGGTGCAACCGAGGTCGTCAAATTAGCGACTTCGGCAACTACAAGGTCAATCTTGCGGTCAACCGTGAAGCTATTGCTGGCATTAATTGCGGTTTGCGAAACACCACCAACCTGATAGTTGACGGATGCGGTGTTATTGATTGTGCTACCAGCGGTGGTTCCTGTCGCAAACGCCGGTGTTGCCCCCAGCGCGACGACCGAAACGCTCGTCGCCATCGCGATGCGTTTAAGTGTCTTATTCATTTTGGCCTCGTTCCTTTTCGTTAGTGCCGGTTAACAGTCCCGCTGGCACCAAATGGCGGGGGGATTTTTCAGCGGACAATACCGCGAAAACTGAGTTTGCCCTGCGCGCCGGCGGGAATGGCTTGTTTCATTGTCCAACGGACATGCGTGACATCCTCCGGACGCGCGCTTCGCCACTTGCTCGGGCCGTCAGCGACCTTAAGCAGGGCAAGAATGCCCCAGATTTTGCCGCCGTCGATTGAGACTTCGGCCGATGCATCCGCCGTGCCCTGATAGGCGACCGCGCTTGGCAAGGGGTTGGTCACGACGAAGTTATTCGCCGCTGCCAAGCCCCGATTCTGATAGTTCAGAATGAATACCAGGCGATCACCCGGCGTCACCACCTTGGGTTCGTACAGTGTGACTTTGGCTTTGCCGCCACTGTCGGCAATCGTCTTTTCAACGAATACTGTACTTGAAAGCGCAACCGAATCCGCGGCAAGTGCGACACCCGGCAAAAGAAGCGCCGCAATTGTAAGCATGAGCTTAAACATCATCCTGCCCCTCAATTGATGCGAGTGCGGAAGGTAACGGTGCGGGTTTGCCCACCCGTCACGCTGCCAAGCCCGACATTAATGCTGTTTGCGGCGAAGCTGCCCGCGTCGCCGTCCGTCGCATCAGTAAGCGGACTGCCTTGCAACGTAATTGAACCGATTTGGTACGTAGTTCCCACAGGAATCGGGTCACCTATCGCTGCATTGGTGAGGGTTCCAGACCCTGAAATCGTTGCAACCAGTGTGTATGTGATGATTGACCCCGGAACCGAAGTGGTACCTCCAAACGGATCGGCCACGGTTGCGCTTTTTACAAAGGTAATTGTGGCATTTTGAACGATATAACGTCCGCGATCAGTGCCATCAGCGCCGGTTGCGCCGACAACAGCATTGCCGCCGCCTTGGCCTTGGCCTGCAAATGTTGTTCCGGGTGCTCCGGTGCCAGTTGTTGCAGCGGCTGTGAGTTCAACGATGCCACGATCAGTATCATTTCTGCCCGCCGGGATTGATGAAAGCACAAACACTCTGATTGACGCGTCGGGCGCGAGTACGGGATCATTCGCACCCGGTGTATATACCGTATCAACCCCGGCATCATAAACGCCGTTGCCATTGGTATCGAGGACAACCGATGTTGTTGTCGGATCAAACTGATCGCCACCAACAGTTGATGTCGGGGTGAGACGGAAGGCTTCGCTGCCATTGCCCGTGTTGGTTACATTAAAGCTAAGCACCTGATTGGTTGAACCCGGTGTAACAACAATGTCTCCGGCGTCAGCGGTCGCGACCGTGACGTCAAGCAATTCGTCAACGACAATATCGACCTTGTTCGACGGTACTGATACCGGATTGCCGCCCGGATCTGTGTAAGACGCTGTCGCGGTGTTGCTAATCGTTGTGCCCGCAGCAGTCCCAACCGCCATCGCAGGCGCTGAAAAACCGATGGTTGCGCTCGCAATGATCAACGGCACAACCCGTGAAAGCCGTACATTGATGATCGACCAATGTGTCCCCTGTTCCATACTGACCCCGTAAAATTACAATTCGATGGGGTTGCACTGCACCAAAAGGTGGAAACAAAAGGTTAAAAGACGTCAAAAAACTGGCGTCAGAGCAAGACGGAAATCCTTTGTTTAGGGGCTGTGTTGCGGATCACAGGTTTCGGAATGGCGGCGTGACGCCATATTTTGACATAGAACCTGCCATTTTTTACGAAACTAATACACGCGTATGGGTATGAAAATCTATTTGGAATGGGCAGCCTTGACACGCAAAACTGCCTCGCCTAACAGCGCATTTCCACATCCACGCGGGTGTAGCTCAGTTGGTTAGAGCGTCGGCCTGTCACGCCGAAGGTCGCGGGTTCGAGTCCCGTCACTCGCGCCATTATCTGACTTTTAGTTAGGTATCACCTCGGAATTTACCGGTTTCCATCCATCGCAGTAACGGTTTGAGCGGAATTATCCAGCTTATTCCAAGGATGATGTATGCAACCGCTTGCAACGTCCAATGCACTTTCGCGATTGCTGGAGATAGTGTGCCGGCCAGCACTGCGACCACAATGATCAGTGCCAGCATCACGAAAATGCCAAAGGGTTTGCGCCAGCTTGGTTCCATTAACGCTCTATCCGCGAATATGCGGGCATAATCCACTCTTTTTCTGTAAGCACGGCGTCAAGCGGCATATCCCAAGGATCGATAGGAAGCGCCAAAACTTCTTGGCATGACCATGCAATACCAAACCGCAAGGCATTGGGAAACAATGTAAAAACTCGGTCATAATGACCCGCACCCTGACCAAGCCGGTTCATATCGCGGTCAAAGCCTATTAGGGGTACCAATATTATCTCGGGTGCTGCATCAGGCGCTTCTGCAACAGGCTGAAGAAAATCAAAAGGTGATTTGACAAGCGTTTCGCCAAGCCGCCATTGCTTAAAACGCATCGTTGCGTCGCGCGCGCTTATGAAAGGCAGTGCCAATTTAACGTCAGATGCATTTGCCGTTGCCATGATCCTGTCAACACTGACCTCAGAACCTGTTTTCCGATATCCTGCCACTGTCAATCCAGCAGAGAAAAACGCATTGAGTGGGTGCGCATTCTGATCAAATATTTGTTGAATATTCGCTGTCTTTATAAGCTCTTGACGAGCTTTCCTAAGGTCAACTCTCAGTTGAATTTTTGACGTCATAACGTCAATACCTGACTTTGGTTGGTGGAACCGCCATGGCCGTTTGCTGGAATATCCTCTGACGCCGTAAACGTCAGGTGGGAACCAGATAAGGCAGACCAGGATCTGCCCAGGGCCAGCCCCCTAGGATGTATAATCGCCTCAGGGATGTTCATAAGCTCGCACCGGGCAGTATCCACCGCTGATACACATAGGGGTGTTAGTATATTTTCTCAAGCTTTGCCGCGATCGCTTCAACGCGATTTGCGAGCGTTTCGATTGTAGCGGTTTCAGCCTCGCCGCCTGATGCTTGCAGATCAGGGGCTGGTTTAACTGACTCAAGCAATTCATCGGCAAGCAAAAGCGAGGCAAGCAACAATTGCTTCACTTCACCAAGTTCGCCAACTGCTGATCGTGCTTCGCCCACTTTGCAATCAACAAGATTGGCAATCGTGCGCAAATGTGGTTCTTCACCGTCGCGGCATGACACTTGATAGGTGTGACCACCAATTGAGAGCATCACTTCAGCCATAACTAATCCTGCATCGTTTCGGATTGGGCAATAAGCTGGTCAATATCATCAATCGTGTGCCGCAATTCTTGTCGTAAATTGGCATGACGTTGCTCAAGTTGCGCACGCGAAAGATCTGCCTCGCTGCTACGTCGCGGGGTGATCATAACATTTTCAATCCGGGCAAGCGCCTGCTCGATTCTGGAAAGCGCTGAAGCGGCACGTTCATTAACCATGAATATTGGCATAGCATGTGTTTTTATTACAGCAAGTCTGTGCTGATCTTAACCCTCCGTTTTGGTTGACGTCGCGCCTTGTCCGCGACAAAGAGCAGCCACTTGGCGGCCAGCGAATCAGGCTGCACCTATCCGAAAAAGGGGCCAGCATGACAGTTGCGCTTGATCAACTCGCCAATGCCATACGCGCGCTTTCGATGGACGCGGTTCAGGTGGCCAATTCAGGGCATCCCGGTATGCCAATGGGCATGGCTGATGTTGCGACAATGTTATACACGCGCTATCTAAAATTTGATCCAAAGCGGCCAAAATGGGCTGATCGTGACCGTTTTGTGCTTTCGGCAGGACACGGCTCAATGCTCGCTTATGCAACGCTCCATTTGAGCGGATATGCGCGGCCTACCATCGACGACATTCGTAATTTTCGCCAATTGCACAGTCCGTGCGCTGGGCACCCTGAGAATTTTGAACTTGACGGTGTTGAAACGACCACTGGCCCGCTGGGGCAGGGGCTTGCAACTGCGGTGGGCATGGCGATTGCGGAGCGGCATTTGAACGCTGTCTTTGGCGATTCGCTCGTTGATCACCGCACTTGGGTTGTCGCTGGCGATGGTTGCCTGATGGAGGGCATCAATCATGAGGCAATTGGGCTGGCCGGGCATTTGGGGCTTGGGCGGCTGATCGTGCTGTGGGATGATAACCGCATTACGATTGATGGTGCGGTGGATTTATCGTCGTCTGAAGATGTAAAGGCGCGCTATTTGGCGACTGGCTGGCATGTTGAAAGC
>JAYUIX010000035.1:0-40295 GCA_043765635.1 Sphingomonadales bacterium | reverse complement strand
GACTGGATTGCCGCGCTTCGCTCGCAATGACGTATATATTTTTGGGAAGCACAATGAAAGACATCCGCAATATCGTGATCCTGACAGGCGCTGGCATTTCGGCCGAAAGTGGCGTTGGCACGTTTCGTGATGCTGGCGGCCTTTGGGAGCAGCACCGGGTTGAGGATGTCGCAACGCCCGAGGCATTCGCGCGCGATCCTGATTTGGTGCTACGCTTCTATGATATGCGGCGGGCGTTTGTTCAGCAAGTTGAGCCTAATGCGGCGCATCATGCGCTTGCTGAACTTGATGCGCGCTGGCCGGGCGAGCTGACCATCGTCACGCAGAATGTTGATGATTTGCATGAACGTGCCGGGGCACAGCGCCTGATCCACATGCACGGGGAGCATCTTTCGGCGTGGTGCGTATCCTGTGATGCGCGCGGTGAATGGCGCGCGACTTTGCTTGATCGGCCTGCCTGCCCAGCGTGTGGTGAAGCGGCGCTTCGTCCCGATATCGTGTGGTTCGGTGAAATGCCTTACCGGATGGATGAGATTGAGGCGGCGGTCGCGCGGGCCGATCTGTTCGTTTCCATCGGCACATCAGGCGCGGTTTATCCTGCCGCTGGCTATGTTCGCACCGCGCGGCATTACGACGCGAGGACGCTAGAGCTTAATCTTGAGCCATCGCAGGGCAGTCACTTTTTCGAAGAAAGCCGGATGGGGGCAGCGACCGATCTTGTGCCCGCGTGGGTTGCGGAAATGCTTGGTTAGGCTTTTCGCATAACATTGATTCACTCACAACCGTCATGCTGAACTTGTTTCAGCATCCATCTTTCCGCAAACTCCGCTTTCCCCTGTTGAGAGATAGACCCTGAAACAAGTTCAGGGTGACGGGTTAAGGGGGTGAATTGCTTCAATTGAAACCAAACAAACGCGTCCTAATCGACCCAATCAAGCCCGATATTGCGGTAATGTTCGCGGTCGTCCTCCCATTTGGGGTTGACCTTGACATGGAGGTAGAGATGCACCCGCCGCCCGAGATTGAGCGCGATTTCAGCACGCGCGCGTGACCCGATTTCTTTCAATCGCGCGCCGCCTTTGCCAAGCACGATTGCGCGCTGCGTTGGCCGTTCGACAAGAATTTGCTGATGAATTTCAACCGAGCCGTCGCTGCGTTCCTCATACTTCTCGGTTTCAACCGCACTCGCCTGTGGCAGTTCGGCGTGGAGCTGGAGGAAAAGCTGTTCGCGCGTGATTTCAGCGGCGGTCATCCGTTCGGTCGCGTCGCTGACCTGATCTTCAGGGAAGTTCCACGGCCCTTCGGGCATGTGCGCCGCCAGCCGGTCTTTGAGCAGTTCGAGGCCGTCACCCGTTGCCGCGCTGACAAATAATGTTTCAGTGAAGTTGATCTGTTCATTGAGGCGCTGGGCGTGGATTAGGAGCTTGCCCTTGTCGGCAATATCAACCTTGTTGAGGATAAGCAGCTTAGGTTCGGTGCGTGCTTTCAACGCCTCGATCATGTTGGCAACCTTGGTGCCAAGCCCGCCCTTGGCATCAATCACCAGCGCGATGACGTCTGCATCCTGAGCGCCGCCCCACGCCGCCTGCACCATCGCCCGGTCAAGCCGCCGTTTGGGATCAAAAATGCCCGGCGTGTCAACAAGCATGAGCTGGGTTTGGCCGTGCATCGCAATACCCATCAGGCGGACACGCGTTGTCTGTGCCTTGGGGCTAACAATCGCAACCTTCTGACCAACCAGCGCGTTGACGAGCGTTGATTTGCCAGCGTTAGGCGCGCCAACGATAGCAACGAGGCCGCATTTTTGAGGATCAGTCATGAGAGTTTTCTCAAAAGTGCTTCTGCCGCAGCCGACTCTGCTTCTTGCTTTGAACGGCCCTCGGCCTCTGCCTCGCCTGCTGAACCAAGCGAAACTTTTACCGTGAAACGCGGTGCGTGGTGTGGCCCCGAACGATCAGTTACAGAATATGCGGGTGGTTTACGATTATGCGCCGCCGCCCATTCTTGAAGCGCTGATTTGGGATGGCGCGGCGCGCCGCCTTGTCCGCTGAGCAGCGGTTCCCAGTGGCGGCGGATAAAGGCTTGGGCGGCATCAAGCCCGTGCTCAAGATAGAGCGCGCCAATCAAAGCCTCGATCACGTCACCAATCACATTATCGCTATCATAGGCGCCGTCATCACGCGCTTGCTTGCCAAGGCGGATATGCGGCGTAACGCCGATATTGCGGCCAATCGTTGCACAGGTTGTCCTAGCAACAAGGCTGTTGAAGCGGAATGAGAGCTTCCCCTCCGCATCGCTCTCAAATATATCGTACAGCCAGCGCGATACGACGAGGCCGAGAACGCGGTCACCGAGAAATTCCAGCCGCTCGTAAGTGTCACTGCCAAAGCTGCCGTGGGTGAGCGCGCGCTGGTACAATTTTGCGTCACGCGGGGTCACGCCGGTGGCTTGTACCAGCCAGTCAAGGTCAAGCGTCAAAAGCCCTCACCAATCCGCTCCCAACGTGCCGCGCTGAACCACGTCCACGGTTTGATCCAGCTTGATGAGCCGTCGGTCGAAAAAACGGTAAAGAGCGCGCGACCAACAAGATTCTCCTGCGGGACAATGCCGATACCTTGGCCCTCAACCGCAGGGAAGCGACTGTCAGCACTGCGATCACGGTTATCGCCCATCGCAAACAAATGCCCTTGCGGCACGGCGTAAACGCTGGTGTCGTCAGCCCAGCTTGTATCAAGATCAAGCACATCATAGCTGCGCCCGCTGGGCAGAGTCTCACGGTAACGCGGATAGCGGCAGCGAACGGTGCCGTCGCTGGCGGTCTCACGGAATTTGGCGACATCGGGCTTGGCACAGGCGCTGTTCACGGTGAGAGGCTCAACAAAGTCAGTGATGCGTTTGCGCGGAATTGGTTTGCCATTGAGGATGATCTGGCCAGCCCGCATCTGGATCAAATCACCCGGTAGGCCGATGACTCGCTTGATGTAATCGACATTATTGCCCGGCGGCGCTTTAAACACGATCACATCGCCGCGCTCTGGCTCGCTCGCGAGTATCCGGCCGGGGATCAGCGGTACCGAAAATGGCAGCGAATATTTTGAATAGCCATAAGGCCATTTGGCGACGATCAGATAGTCACCAATCATCAACCGAGAGAGCATTGATTCCGAGGGGATATTGAACGGCGCGAAAATAAAACTGCGCAAGATGATAACGAACAGCGCAAGCTTGATCATAAACTGGAAAAAATCGGCATTTTCCGATTTTTGCGCCTTCACTGTGGCGGCGGTTTGGGGCAGGGGCTGCTCGCGAGTGTCGGTCATACAGCGCCTGTGCGATTGTCGCTGGCTCTCGTCAAGCTAAGGATGGATGAAATGCCGAATTGGAACGCTATTTCGGGTTTGAAGGCGGCTTCGTTAGCGGCACTTTTTGCAGAAGACGGCGAACGAACGCAGCGCTTCAGCATCGACGATTGCGGCATATTATTTGATTTTGCCAAGACGCATCTGAGCGTGGAAGCAGTGGACGCATTCGGCTCGCTCGCTGGTTCAGCGGGACTTGTGGCCAACCGTGACGCACTGTTCGGCGGGCAGATCATCAACGTCACCGAAGGCCGCGCCGCCGAACATGGCGCGGAACGGGGAGAAGGTGCGCCTGAAAGCGTCGCGCGCGCGAAAGCACTGCATAGCCGGATGCGCAGCTTGATCGAAGTGATTGATGCGGGTGCGATGGGTGAGATTGCACATGTCCTTCACATCGGGATTGGCGGATCAGCACTCGGCCCTGATCTTCTGATTGATGCGCTCGCGCGTGATGCGGGGCGTTATGACATCGCGATGGTTTCCAATGTCGACGGAGCCGCACTTGCCGAAGTGTTTAAGCGCTTTGATCCGCACAAGACGCTGGTTGCACTGGCATCGAAGACATTCACGACGAGCGAAACGCTGCTCAACGCCGCAAGTGCGCTTGAATGGATGGCAGAGGCTGGTGTTGATGATCCGATTGGCAAAGTGATCGCGCTGACCGCTGCGCCACAGCAGGCAATTGAATGGGGCGTCGATGAAACCCGCATCCTGCCATTTAATGAAGCGGTTGGCGGGCGGTATTCGCTCTGGTCGAGCATTAGCTTTCCCGCAGCGATGGCACTTGGCTGGGCGGGATTTGAGGAACTGCTTGAGGGCGCAGCGGCAATGGATCGACATTTTCGCCTGACGCCGATTGAACGCAACGCGCCCATAATCGGGGCTTTTGTTGATCTTTATTACACTCAAGTTCGCCAATGCGAGACGCGCGCTGTGTTTGCTTATGATGAACGGCTGCGGTTGCTGCCATCCTATCTTCAACAGCTTGAGATGGAATCGAATGGTAAATCGGTGAGCGCAGAGGGCACTCCGCTTGGTCGCCATTCAGCGCCTGTGACGTGGGGTGGCGTCGGTACGGATGCACAGCATGCGGTGTTCCAATTGCTTCATCAGGGCACCCATTTAATCCCGGTTGAGTTTGTAGCGGTGATTGAGCCGGGGCATGACTTGGATGAAGCGCATCACCGCCAGCTGCTCGGCAATTGCTTTGCGCAAGGGGCGGCACTGATGGCGGGGCGCGCCAACGATGATCTCGCGCGTAATTATCCCGGCGATCGGCCATCGACAACGATCCTGCTTGATACGCTTGATCCGCGCACGCTTGGCGCGTTGATTGCGTTTTATGAACAGCGGACATTTGTGAACGCGGTGCTGCTTGGGATTAATCCGTTTGACCAGTTCGGGGTTGAACTTGGCAAGGAGATGGCCAAGGCAATCGATGGCGGCGGCGTGACGTTTGATCCATCAACAGCGGCGCTGATTGCGCGGGGGGGGGGTATGATGACCTATGATTATGATCTTTTCATTATCGGTGCTGGTTCGGGCGGCGTTAGGGCGGCGCGCATTTCGGCGGGACACGGCGCGCGCGTTGCGGTGGCGGAGGAATACCGCGTTGGTGGCACCTGCGTCATACGTGGTTGTGTGCCCAAGAAACTGCTTGTTTACGGATCGCATTTTGCCGAGGATCTGGCCGATGCCAAACGCTTTGGCTGGAATACCGAAGGCGCGACCTTCGATTGGCCGACTTTGCGTGACAATGTCGCGGCTGAGGTTGACCGGCTTGAGGGGCTTTACGGCGATACCTTCACTAATAATAAAATCACGCTGTTTCATGAACGCGCGACCCTTGCAGGGCCAAACCTGATCCGCCTTGCGAGTGGTCAGGAAATCAGCGCGGGAACGATCCTGATCGCGACCGGCGCGTGGCCTGCCATCCCCGCCATAACGGGCGCAGAGCTTGGCATCACCTCGAACGAAGTGTTTCATTTGCCAGCACTTCCCAAGCGCGCTGTGATTGCAGGCGCGGGCTACATCGCCAATGAATTTGCCGGGATATTCAACGAACTCGGCGTCGAAGTCACACTCGTTACGCGCGGTGACAAGATGCTGCGCAGCTATGATCAGGAAATTGTCGGCAAACTTGTTGAGATGAGCCTCCACAAGGGCATCGATATCCGCTTCAATTTCCCCTTCAAATCGGCGGCGAAGCAAGCCGATGGCAGCATCCTGATCGATGGCGGTGAGCAAGGCATGATTGAGACTGACCTTATCCTCTGGGCGATTGGCCGCGTGCCGAACACCAAGGGGCTTGGGCTTGAGGCGGCGGGCGTTGCGCTTGGTAACGACGGCGCGGTGATCGTCGGCGATGATAACCGCACCAACATTGCGAGCATTTACGCGGTTGGGGATGTGACCAATCGGGTACAGCTCACCCCTGTGGCGATCCGCGAAGGCCATGCTTTTGCCGACAGCGTGTTTGGCGATAACCCACGCACGATTGATTACAGATGCATACCAACCGCCGTGTTTGCCAATCCGCCTATTGCCAGCGTCGGCATGACTGAGGATGAGGCGCGTGCCGAATTTGGCGACGTGAGTGTCTATCGTTCGGACTTCCGCGCGATGAAGAATGTCCTTGCGGGGCGCAACGAGCGCGCGCTTTATAAGATGGTGACTGACACTAAGACTGGCCGTGTGCTTGGGCTTCACATGATCGGGCCAGACAGTGCCGAAATCCTCCAAGCAGCGGCGGTTGCGGTTAAGGCTGGCCTTACCAAGGCTGATTTTGATGATACCGTCGCGCTGCACCCGAGCATGGCTGAAGAGTTGGTGCTGCTTAAATAGCGGCGCAATCCCGTCCGTCACTAAGATATCACCTCAGGATCGCCCACCTGCCATTTCGGAAAGCGCTGCATAGCGGTTTCAAACAATGCCGAAGTCGTAAGTGCAGCAAGCCAGCACTTGAGCTGATCTGCCGCTTGCTCATTAAACCATATCAGGTCAGTCGCGGCGAATTGCCGCACGAACGGGAAAATCGCAATATCGGCAAAACCTGGCTTGTCACCTACCAAATAGGCGTGATGCGTCAGACGTTCATTGAGATTTGACAGGATTTTCCATCCCTCGATCCGGTAAGGTTCGGCATCGACAATGTCATAGCGGTGCGGATATTTATAGCGATCAAGTGCTGCTTTGAATGGGCCATCGTTCACCGCGATTAGTTCAGGATCATCGCCCGCCAGCCAATTTTGAGGATCACACTGCCCAAGTGCCCAGCACATGATATCGAGGCTTTCATCAATCACCCGACCGTCTGCGAGAACCAAGATTGGTACAGTCCCCTTGGGCGAGGCTTCAAGCATTTCAGCCGGTTTATCGCGCAATACCACTTCACGCAGTTCAACTTTAACCCCACTCACCGCAATCGCCATTCGTGCGCGCATCGCATAGGGGCAGCGGCGAAAGCTGTAGAGGATTGGGTATTTAGTCATCAGCCCTTGGATCAAAACCGATATGCGCTTTTCCGCGTTTTTCGGCGAGGTCGACTTGCTTTTGCCGTTCGGCAAAGCGCGCGCGGCGCGCTTCATCGAAACGGTCATGGCAGTGCGGGCAGGACACCCCCTCGACATAAAGCGGCGACGCCATGTCGTCAGGTGACAGCGGATCGCGACAGGCGTGACAGCGCCCGTGGGTGCCAAGCGCAAGCCCGTGGCGAACCGCAACGCGCTGATCAAAGACGAAGCATTCGCCTTCCCATAGGCTTTCGGCCTCGGGTACGGTTTCAAGATAACGCAGGATGCCGCCCTCAAGATGATAGACTTCATCAATTCCTTCGGCTCGAAGGAACGCGGTTGATTTCTCGCAGCGAATGCCACCCGTACAGAACATCGCGACCTTTTTCTTGCCAGCAGTTAGTTCATTACGATGTTCGCGAAACCATGCGGGAAAGTCTCGGAATGTCTCGGTTTTGGGATCAACGGCGCCTTTGAATGTGCCTATGCCCACCTCATAATCATTGCGTGTGTCGATGACGACAGTTTCGGGGTCGCTGATCAGCACATTCCAATCCTGCGGCGTGACATAAATGCCCGCCTTGGCAACCGGATCAACGCCAGGCTGCCCGAGGGTGACAATTTCCTTCTTCACCAACACCTTCATCCGGTAAAACGGCATTGCGTCAGCGTGGCTATATTTGACATCAAGTTCAGCGCAACCCGGAAGGGCGCGGACATGCGCGATGATCGCGGCGATGGCGTACGCGCTGCCCGCAATCGTCCCGTTGATGCCCTCAGTCGCGAGTAGGATCGTGCCCTTGATGCTTTGGGTTTTGCACGCCGCAAGCAGGGCAGGGCGCAGCGCCGCAGGGTCAGCAAAGGACGCAAATCGATAGAGTGCAACGACAGTGATCATGGCGCACTGATCGATTTTATCGATTGAATTGAGCGAAGTTCACACTGTCCATTCTTAATATTTTCGGGGCTTTCGGAGTTGTACTGTGATCGAGAAAATCGATTAAAATACCGCAGACGCACCCATTGCAGGTCTCGGACATCGACAAAGGATACTGGCAAAAACATGCCCAAATTCGTGGCATTTGATTTCCAACATTGCAAGCGGGCAATCAAAAGGTCACTTGCTGCAATTCAATCAATCGTAAATGTTGACGATCTTAGCGCAAAACTGTATGATGGTTATCATGGCACAGATGAACATATCCCTTCCAGAAGCGCTCAAAAAATGGGCTGAAATGCGTGTCGCTGAAGGCCGCTATTCAAGTACGAGCGATCTTGTGCGCGATTTGCTACGTAAGGATCAAGACTCAGCAGCGGATGAAACCGCGTGGCTTCAAGCAATGATTGATGAAGGGCTGGCTTCGGAAACGCTAGAGCAGGATGCGTTTGAGGTTTTAGAGGAAATCATTGCTGCAATACCTGCTCAACGTGAAGCGGCTTGATATTAAGGCCGCAGCGCGGCGCGATTTAGCAGAAATACGAGATTTCAGCATTGAGCGTTTCGGCGACAAGGTGGCGGCAGCCTATTTGGCTGGTTTTAGATCCGCATTCCGGCGGATACTTGAATTTCCCGAGATGGGGTCAGTGATCCCTGAGGCTAAGGTCATAACCCACCTCTATATTTATCGTAGCCACCGGATATTCTACCGCGTTGATAAGGATGCGGTTTTGATTATAAGGATTATTCATCATTCGCGGGATGTAGTTGAGCTTTAAATTGATAAGGCGTATTAAGTTTGAATCAAAACTGTCATTGCGAGCGCAGCGCGACAATCCAGTCTGCGCACTAGATTGCCGCGCTGCACTCACTCCACTCTATTCGCCACCAAATCCTCCACCACAGCCGGATCAGCCAGCGTCGTTACATCGCCGAGATTGCTCACATCTCCTTCAGCAATCTTGCGCAATATTCGGCGCATGATCTTCCCGCTCCGCGTTTTCGGTAGTGCAGGGGTGAACTGGATTGCATCAGGCGTTGCAATCGGCCCAATCTCTGTGCGCACCCATTTTACCAGCTCTGCGCGTAAATCATCACTCGCAGCCTCGCCGACATTAAGCGTGACATAGGCGTAAATGCCTTGGCCTTTGATGTCATGCGGCATCCCGACAACTGCCGCTTCGGCGACCTTCGGGTGGAAGACGAGTGCTGACTCAACCTCTGCCGTCCCCATGCGGTGGCCGCTAACGTTGATGACGTCATCCACCCGGCCAGTGATCCAGTAATAGCCGTCGGCGTCGCGTCTTGCGCCGTCTCCAGTGAAATATTTACCCGGGAAGGTGGTGAAGTAGGTCTCGAAGAAACGGCGGTGGTCGCCCCAAACGCTGCGCATTTGCCCTGGCCAGCTTCGCGCGATGACGAGATTGCCTTCTGCCGCGCCGTATTGGAGATTGCCTTCGCCGTCGACAATCTGCGGCTCGACGCCGGGCATCGGCTTGGTCGCGCTGCCGGGCTTGAGGTCAGTCGCGCCGGGCATTGGTGCGATCATCGCCGCGCCAGTTTCGGTTTGCCACCACGTATCAATGATCGGGCAGCGGCCTTCGCCAACGACGCTATGATACCAGCGCCATGCCTCGGGATTGATCGGCTCGCCAACAGTGCCAAGCAATTTGAGCGACTTGCGCGATGTTTTTGAAACAAATTCATCGCCCTCACGCATCAGCGCGCGGAGCACGGTGGGCGCGGTAAAGACGGTATGCACCTGATGGCGATCGCACACTTCCCAAATCCGCGAGGGCGTCGGCCAATTGGGCACACCTTCGTACATTAGTGTCGTCGCGCCGTTGGCGAGTGGGCCGTAGAGGATATACGAATGCCCCGTCACCCAGCCGATATCAGCCGCGCACCAGTAAATATCGCCCTGCCGGTAATCAAAACAAAGCTCATGCGTCAGGCTCGCCCAGAGGAGATAGCCGCCGGTTGTGTGCATCACGCCCTTTGGCTTGCCAGTGCTGCCCGAGGTATAAAGGATAAACAGCGGATCTTCGGCCCCCATCGGTTCGGGTGGGCAGATGCTGTCAACCAGCGCGGCAGCCTCGTGATACCAAATGTCGCGCCCCGCCGTCATGGCGACAGGCGCTCCCGTCGCACGGACGGTGATAACAGTCTTGAGACTCGGGCATTGGAGTGCGGCGATATCAACATTGACCTTCAAGGGCACCGTCTTGCCGCCGCGACGGCCTTCATCAGCCGTAATCACGAAGGCGGAGTCGCAATCCTGAATGCGCCCAGCGATGGATTCAGGAGAAAAACCGCCGAAAATCACTGAATGGATCGCGCCAATCCGCGCACAAGCAAGCAGTGCAAACGCCGCCTCCGGGATCATTGGCATGTAGATCGTCACGCGGTCACTCTTGGCTACGCCCGCCGCCTTCATGACATTTGCAAATTTGCACACTTCGCTGTGCAACTGCCGATAGGTGAAACTTTTTGACGGTTCAGCCGGATCATCGGGTTCCCAGATTATCGCAACGGTTTCACCGCGTTCAGCTAAATGGCGGTCGATGCAGTTTGCACTCGCGTTGATTTTGCCGTCGGAGAACCAGCGGATATGAAAATCATCCTCCTTGAATGACCAGTCGCCCGCGATTTCGGGGCGCTTGATCCAGTTCAGCCGCTTGGCCTGTTCAAGCCAGAAACTCCCCGGATCGCCGAGCGCACGACCATAAAGCTGATCATATTTCGCCGCCGTAACCCGCGCGTTCTTCGCCCACTCGGCAGGAACCGGAAACACATCCTGATCAGACACACACATTCTCCCTTGTTAACCCTGTTTTGCAGCTTGCGCGCGCGGGTGCAAGTCGGCTTGTGAGTTCGTGCCCGTGATGAGTGGCTGCAATATTGCGCGGCCCCGGCATTTTTTGCTTGGCATTGGCTTCCTGAAGGGGAATGGAAACCTCAACGATTTCAAACGGGGGAGTGCCGCGCAATGTCATCCAATATCGCTGAGCTTGAAAAACGTCGCGAAGCCGCACAGATGGGCGGAGGGCAGAAGCGGATCGATGCGCAGCACGCCAAGGGGCGGCTGACCGCGCGTGAGCGGCTGATGATCCTGCTTGATGAAGACTCGTTTGAAGAGCTTGACGCCTATGTCGAGCATAATTGCGTCGATTTCGGGATGGAGGAAACGAAAATCTTGGGAGACGGGGTGGTCACTGGATCAGGCACGATCAATGGTCGGCTCGTTTATGTGTTCAGTCAGGATTTCACGGTGTTCGGCGGATCACTATCGGAGGCGCACGCCAAGAAGATTTGCAAGGTTATGGACAATGCGATGAAGGTCGGCGCGCCAGTGATCGGCATCAACGACAGCGGCGGCGCGCGCATTCAGGAGGGTGTGGCATCCTTGGGTGGTTATGCCGAGGTGTTCCAGCGCAATGTGCTGGCGAGCGGGGTCGTGCCGCAAATCAGCCTGATCATGGGGCCGTGCGCGGGCGGGGCGGTCTATTCGCCTGCGATGACTGACTTCATCTTCATGGTGAAGGACTCAAGCTATATGTTCGTTACCGGCCCCGATGTGGTGAAGACGGTGACCAACGAGGTCGTGACGCAGGAAGTGCTCGGCGGCGCAGTAACGCACACAACTAAGTCGGGCGTGGCCGATAATGCGTTTGAAAATGACATAGAGGCGCTCCTCGCGACGCGCGATTTCTTTGACTTTTTGCCCGAGAATAATCGCGCCCCCGTGCCCGAACGGCCAACGGCGGATGAGTGGGACAGGCTTGAGCCAAGCCTCGATATGCTGATCCCCGCAAACGCCAATCAGCCCTATGATATGCACGAGGTCATCCGCAAGACTGTGGACGAAGGCGATTTCTTTGAGGTGCAGCCGAGCCATGCAGGCAATATCATCATCGGTTTTGGCAGGGTTGAGGGCCGCACGGTGGGCGTCGTCGCGAACCAGCCGATGGTGCTTGCAGGCTGCCTCGATATCAACTCATCGAAGAAGGCAGCGCGGTTCGTGCGCTTTTGCGATGCGTTTGAAATTCCGATTGTGACGTTTGTTGACGTGCCGGGCTTCCTGCCGGGGGTAGGGCAGGAGCATAGCGGCATCATCAAGCACGGCGCAAAACTGCTCTTCGCCTATGCCGAGGCGACCGTGCCCAAAATCACCGTCATCACGCGCAAAGCCTATGGCGGCGCGTATGACGTGATGGCGTCGAAGCACTTACGCGGCGATTTGAACTACGCCTGGCCGACCGCCGAAATCGCGGTGATGGGCGCGAAAGGCGCGGTGGAGATTATCTTCCGTGGCCTTTCGGCGGAAGAGCAAGCAGTCAAGACAGCGGAATATGAAGAGCGCTTCGCCAACCCCTTCGTCGCGGCGAGCAAGGGCTTTATTGATGAGGTAATCTATCCGCACTCGACGCGGCGGCGGATTGCTTTGGGGTTGCGGAAGTTGAGAAATAAGCAGTTGGAGAATCCTTGGAAGAAGCATGACAATATTCCGTTGTGAGGGCGAAAAATGTTTTTTAACTTCGTATGCCAAGTTGATCGACTAAATTCGAATATCGACTGCCAAAGGCACTACATTTTAAACCCAATCAGCTTCGAGTGTACCACTTCCTATGACGACGAAAAAGAATGCGCTCACCGGCTTGCTCAAGCTCGCCATCACGTGGGATTTGTGGCGTGGCCAAAATCGTTAGAAAACATCGCAGCACACAGAGAGAGCGTCTTAGAGTTAAAAGAGCATAAATTGTTTGATGAACAGAAGGGGGGAGTTCAGCTCTGGTTACCAGATGGCCCCACGGGAGCGCTGTATGTCAATGTCCTTAGCGGTTCTGACGGCCTCGGCGACGTAGCAACGATGGCGGATTTAGCTCTTCAAAATGAACATCTTAATCTGCAATTTTCCGTAAATGTTGTATTTTCTAAATTCGAAGAAAATCCATACATGCCAAAACCGATAACATTTGAAATGTTTTGTAAGGGGGCACGCATGTATGTACCAAATATACCCGACGTTGGTTTGGTGCGAAGGCATGCGAAATGAATTCGTACCGCCCCAACCACATGCCATTGCAGTCCATTCCTAAAAACATTATAATGACATTATAATGTGAAGGAGTTCCAAGCCATGCAAACCGAACGCGTAACCTACCTGACGAGCGCTGAACAGAAAGTGGCGCTCGAATCCTTTGCCAGATCGAAAGGCAAGAGCGTGGGCAATGTCCTGCGTGAGGCCACGATGACCTACATGGCGGAATCGCCGCTTAACAACGAGGAAAAGATGTCTATCCTCATCGACGAGCTAAACGAAGCTTTGCCGGCAATTCAGGCCAGTTTTGATCGTATGGTTGCCAAACTGGAAGCAACACACGCGGAAATCTCGGAGCTGCGCGCACAACGGTTGGCGCTAAAATGAGCGCGTTTGGTGACGCCTATAAGGCAATCGAAAGCGTCATTCTTCTTCGCTCGCGCGTTGAAAACCTCGAGCGCGCTCTCGATAAGGTTGCGGATGATGTGAAGCAGGATGGGCGCGATCTGCTTGATCATGAGCGGCGTCTGATCCGAATTGAAACGATGATTGAAATGTCTGGCCGGGCTAGCGGCTCTCCAAGGATCGAACAATGAAACTAGGCCGTCTCAACCATATCGGCGTTGCAACGCCCTCAATCGCGGACAGCATCGTGCATTACCGCGATGTCCTCGGCGCGACGAAAATCCATGAGCCGTTTGACCTGCCAGACCAAGGGGTGAAGGTCTGTTTTGTCGATACGCCGACCGACTCCTCTGATTTTGGGGCAATGAACGGCACGCAGATTGAGTTGATCGAACCGCTCCCCGGCAATACCTCCATCGCGGCTTTCCTTGAGAAGAACCCGCTCGGCGGGCAGCATCATCTTTGTTATGAGGTGCCTGATATTCATGCCGCGAAGGCTGAATTTGAGGCAATGGGCAAGCGCGTGCTTGGTGATCCAAGGATAGGTGCGCACGGCACGCTGATCTTTTTTGTGCATCCCAAGGATATGGGCGGGGTGCTAACCGAGATTATGGAAACACCAAAAGGGGCACATCAATGACATACGAGACCATCACTTTTGCGATTCACGACAACATCGCGACGATCACGCTTAATCGGCCCGAGCGCTTAAACGCTATGCCGCCGCAGATGGCCGATGAGATTGCCGATGCGCTTGATCATTTGGATGGCGCACGGGCGTTGCTGATTACGGGTGAGGGCAGGGCGTTTTGTTCGGGCGCGGATTTGCAGGCACGCGGCGGCGCGGCGGCGATTGGCGCGAGCGGGCCTTACGGCGCGCTGACCCGCAGTTACAATCCGACGATGGTGAAGCTCTCGAAGCTCAACGTGCCGATAATTACCGCCGTTAACGGCCCGGCGGCTGGCGTTGGGTGCAGCCTTGCGCTGTGCAGCGATTTCGCGATTGCGGGGAAGTCCGCCTATTTTCTTCAAGCGTTCGTCAATATCGGTCTTGTTCCCGATGGTGGCGCAAGCTGGATGCTGCCGCGCCTCATTGGCAAGGCGCGCGCGACTCAGATGATGCTGCTTGGTGAGAAGATTTCAGGCGATCAGGCCGCCGATTGGGGCTTGATCTATAAATGCGTTGAGGACGGCGATTTGATGACCGAAGCGCGCGCGCTTGCGACGAAACTTGCCAGTGGCCCTTCGCTGGCGATTGGCATCATGCGGCAAAATATCGCGACTGCGCTCGAAATGGATTATGCTTCTGCGCTGTTGCGCGAAGCCGAAGGACAGCGCATTGCGGGCGCAAGTGCAGACGCGATGGAGGGCGGACTTTCGTTCCTGCAAAAGCGTAAACCGGTGTTTACGGGGAAATAGTCGATGACAAGCCGTTCGGATTGGGAAGCGCTTGCCGCAAAAGAGGTCAAAGGCAAAGACCTGACGTGGCACACGCCCGAGGGCATTGCCGTCAAACCGCTCTACACGGCCGAAGATTCCAGTGACCCAGGCTTGCCCGGTTTCGCGCCCTTCACACGCGGCGTCCGCGCCAGCATGTATGCCGGGCGCGCCTGGACGATCCGGCAATATGCTGGCTTTTCGACCGCCGAGGAATCGAACGCCTTTTACCGCCGCAATCTTGCCGCAGGGCAGAAGGGCTTAAGCGTCGCCTTCGATCTCGCCACGCACCGGGGCTATGACTCAGACCACCCCCGCGTCGTCGGCGATGTCGGCAAAGCGGGCGTTGCGATTGACTCGGTCGAGGATATGAAAATCCTGTTCGACGGCATTCCGCTTGATCAGATGTCAGTCAGCATGACAATGAACGGCGCGGTGATCCCGATCCTCGCGTTCTTCATTGTCGCAGGGGAAGAGCAGGGCGTTCCGCTCGCCGCACTTGATGGCACGATCCAGAATGATATCCTCAAAGAGTTTATGGTTCGCAACACGTACATCTATCCGCCTGAACCATCGATGCGGATTGTATCCGACATTATCGCCTACACCTCCGCCAACATGCCCAAATTCAATAGCATTTCGATCAGCGGTTATCACATGCACGAAGCCGGCGCGACGGCGGTGCAGGAACTCGCCTTCACAATCGCTGACGGCAAGGAATATGTGCAGCGCGCAATGGAAAGCGGACTTGACATTGATGCGTTTGCGGGGCGGCTGAGCTTCTTCTTCGGCATTGGCATGAATTTTTTCATGGAGGTTTCCAAACTTCGCGCCGCGCGGACGCTTTGGCACCGGGTAATGGACGAGCTGGGCGCGAAGGATGAACGCTCCAAAATGCTGCGCACGCATTGCCAGACGTCCGGGGTCAGTCTGCAAGAGGCAGACCCCTACAACAACGTTATCCGCACCACGATTGAGGCGATGGCCGCGACGCTTGGTGGCACGCAGTCGCTCCACACGAATGCGCTTGATGAGGCGATTGCGCTCCCCACCGATTTCTCGGCGCGGATTGCGCGGAATACGCAGATTGTGCTGGCCGAGGAAAGCGGGATCACAAAGGTGGTCGATCCGCTCGGCGGCAGCTATTACGTTGAGGCCTTGACGGCGGAATTGGTCGATCAGGCGTGGGCGATCATCGGCGAGGTTGACGGCCTCGGCGGTATGACCAAAGCGGTTGCGAGCGGAATGCCAAAGCGCTTGATCGAAGAAGCCGCCGCCGCACGTCAGGCGCGGGTCGACAAGGGCGAGGATGTCATTGTCGGGGTGAACAAGTATCAGCCAACTGATACGTCTCCCATCGATTTTCTCGATATCGATAATGACAAGGTGCGGCAGGGCCAGATTGCACGGCTGGCAAAAACGCGGGCAGCGCGCGATGAGGCGACGTGTCGGGCGGCTTTGACGGCGTTGACGGAGGGGGCGCAGGGTGAAGGTAATTTGCTAGCCCTCGCTGTAACCGCCGCGCGCGCCCGCGCGACACTTGGCGAAATCTCCGACGCGATGGAGCTAGTCTTCGGTCGCTACGCCACCACGCCCGTTCCCGTAAAAGGCATTTATGGCAGCGCGCATGAATTTGACAAACGCTGGGCACAAGTGGTGGAGGGGGTGGACGCTGTTGCCAAGCGCATCGGCCACAAACCCCGCGTCCTCGTCGCCAAAATGGGGCAGGACGGGCATGATCGCGGTGCCAATGTCGTCGCCAGTGCGTTCGGCGATATGGGCTTTGATGCAATCAGTGGGCCACTGTTCCAGACGCCCGAGGAGGCTCTGGCTTTGGCTCTTGAACGTCAAGTGGATGCTATCGGTGCATCCTCGCTTGCGGCAGGCCACAAGACCCTGATCCCCGAACTCATTCGCCTGCTTCGCGAAGCAGGTCGCAGCGATATCAAGGTTTTCGCAGGCGGTGTCATCCCCCCGCAAGATTACGACTTCCTTCGCGATGCCGGGGTGCAGGGCATTTATGGGCCAGGCAGCAATATCGTCGAGTGCGCGGCTGACGTGCTGCGATTGTTGGGGCATAATATGCCGCCGGTTGGGGAGTGAGGGTTGTTATTGCTTTCTAAACATTCTTTGTTATTCTACCATATTACAAAAGAGAGGTAGATTCATGGGTATGCAGATGAACATCAAGAACGATGAAGCTTATGCGCTCGCGACCGAGATAGCCGGGATTGAAGGCGTTAGCCTTACGCAAGCTGTGCTTGAAGCGCTACGCGCACGGAAACGTGAATTGACGAAAGCTGACAAGTTGGAGCGCGTGATGGCTCTGTGCCGCGATACAGCAGCGCGATTGAGCCCTGCAACTCTCGCTATAGATCACGGCGAATTGCTTTATGACAAACTTGGTTTGCCGAAATGATTGTCGATACGTCTGCAATTGTCGCAATGCTTCGCGTTGAACCAGAGGCTGAAGCATTTTCGTCATGCGTTATCGGTGCCGGCGGGGCTACACTCTCCTCTGCTAACTATCTTGAAGCGGGAATTGTCATCGATGGCGAGCGCGACCCCGTTGCAAGCGCGCGCCTCGACGTACTGATTCAGGAACTGGAAATCGTAATATCTCCTGTAACGGCGGAACACGCCCGCATTGCCCGCCAAGCTTACCGTGATTTCGGCAAGGGCAGCGGGCACAAGGCGCAACTGAATTTCGGTGATTGCTTTGCTTATGCGCTGGCGACAGAGCGGGGGGAAGCGCTGCTGTATAAGGGCGATGATTTCATCCATGCTGGTTTGGCGAGGATAGTGTGATGACATTTCAATCGTCATTGCGGGCGCAGCGCGGCAATCCAGACTTTGGTGCCGCTGCTGGATTGCCGCGCCGCGCTCGCAATGACGTGGTTCTTCGCGCCTTTGCGCCTTCGCGTGAAACCAACCTTTTTCTTTTCTCGCGCGAAGACGCAAAGGCGCGAAGAAAAGGGGGCATTTACGTGCCAAGAAGCAATATTGTTGAATGCGCAGCGGACGTGCTGCGGTTATTGGGGCATTACATGCCACCTCTGGGAGAGACTGAATGACAATCCGCACGAACTGGACTCGTCCAGAAATTGCAATGCTGTTTGATCTGCCCTTCGATGAGCTGATGTTTCAAGCCCAAATTATTCACCGAGCGACCCACGCAGCGGGGCAGATACAGCTTTGCACGCTGCTCAGTATCAAGACCGGCGGTTGCCCCGAAGATTGCGGCTATTGCAGCCAGTCGGTGAAGGCCAACAGCGGGGTTGAGGCGACAAAGTTAATGGATGTGCAGTCAGTGCTGCAAAAGGCGGCACAGGCGAAAGACTCCGGCTCGCACCGTTTCTGCATGGGGGCGGCATGGCGCAACCCCAAGGACCGCGACATGCCCGCGATTGTCGAAATCGTGAAAGGCGTACGGCAGATGGGTATGGAAACCTGTATGACATTGGGGATGCTCAGCCCGAAACAGGCGGGTATGCTCGCCGAGGCGGGTCTTGATTATTACAACCATAATATCGACACTAGCCCCGAGCGTTATAATGAGATCATCACCACACGGACGATGGAAGACCGGCTCGACACGCTGGCCGAAGTGCGCCGCGCTGGCATCAACGTATGCAGCGGCGGCATAATCGGCATGGGCGAGACACGCGCCGACCGGGTGGGCTTCATCCACACGCTGGCGACGCTGGAACAGCATCCCGAAAGCGTACCCATCAACGCCCTAGTGCCAATAAAGGGCACTGTGCTGGGTGACATGCTCGCCGATACGCCGCTGGCCAAGATTGATGATATCGAATTCGTCCGCACGATTGCCGTGGCGCGCATCACCATGCCGATGAGCATGGTGCGATTGAGCGCAGGGCGTGAGTCAATGTCCGAGGCGACGCAGGCGCTGTGCTTCATGGCGGGCGCGAACAGCATCTTCACCGGCGACAAGCTGCTGACCGCAGCCAATGCAGGCGACGACAAGGACGCGGCGATGATGGCAAAGCTGGGGCTGCGCGCGATGGAGGCGGAGGAACCGTTGAGGGCGCGCAAGGCGTTGGAGGCGACGGAGTGAAGTTTGATTTACCCCCTTCGATCCAGAAGCTTATCACAGCTCGTAATGAGCTGAAAGCTCACTACAGCTCAGTCGATCTACATTTTACGTTAGATGGAAATCTGGTTGGGGATTTGGGCGAAGCAATTGCCGCCGAGCTTTTCGGCTTGAAGCTGACCGGGCGAAGTAACGAGGGGGTTGATGGCTACGCTCCCGACGGTCGATCCGTTCAGGTGAAGGCCAGTGGAACTAAGCGGGGCGCAGCGTTTCGCCCCGTCGAGGTGAAAGCTGACCATCTTCTGTTCTTTCACTTTGACTATGATGGCTGTTACGGCGAGGTGATCTATAACGGGCAAGAAGAACCCGTTCGAGAGATTTTGCCAGAGACTTGGTTGGGACAGCGGAGCGTTAGCGCATCAGCGTTTCGGCGGCTCGACAAGATAGTTTTAGAAGCTGATCGTCTCCAAATAATTTCGGAAACAAAATAATGTTTAAAAAAATCCTGATCGCAAACCGTGGCGAGATCGCTTGCCGGATCATCAAGACCGCACGCCGCATGGGGATCGCGACCGTCGCGGTCTATTCGGATGCCGACGCCCGCGCGCCGTTTGTATTGATGGCCGACGAAGCGGTGCATATTGGCCCTTCGCCCGCTGCGCAGTCCTATCTGCTCGCTGACAAGATCATTGCCGCGTGCAAGGCGACGGGCGCGGAGGCTGTGCATCCGGGGTATGGCTTCCTTTCCGAACGCACCAGCTTTGCGCAAGCCTGCGCCGACAATGGGATCGCCTTCATTGGCCCGCCGATCAATGCCATTGCCGCGATGGGCGACAAGATCGAGTCCAAAAAGCTAGCGATGAAGGCGGGTGTCAACGTCGTGCCGGGCTTTGTCGGTGAGATTGACGATACTCAACATGCGGTGCGGATTTCGGCGGAAATTGCTTATCCGGTGATGATGAAGGCTTCGGCAGGCGGCGGCGGCAAGGGGATGCGGCTGGCCTACTCTGAAGCTGACGTTCGCGAAGGCTTTGAGGCGACCAAGCGCGAAGGACTGGCTTCGTTCGGCGATGACCGCGTGTTTATTGAGAAATTCATTCTCAATCCGCGTCATATCGAAATTCAGATACTCGGCGACCAGCACGGCAATATTCTTTACCTCAATGAGCGCGAATGCTCGATCCAGCGGCGGCACCAGAAAGTGGTCGAGGAAGCACCATCGCCCTTCGTCACACCCAAAATGCGCAAGAGCATGGGCGAACAGTGCGTGGCCTTGGCGCGCGCGGTCGGCTATTATTCTGCCGGAACGGTCGAGCTGATCGTCTCGGGCGCTGATCCGAGCGGCGAAAGCTTTTACTTCCTCGAAATGAACACGCGGCTGCAAGTCGAGCATCCCGTCACTGAGTGCATCACCGGCATTGATCTCGTCGAACAGATGATCCGCGTGGCTTACGGCGAGGCGCTGACCTTCAAGCAAGAGGACGTAAAGCTTGAAGGCTGGGCAGTGGAAAACCGCGTTTATGCCGAAGATCCGTATCGCGGTTTTTTGCCAAGTACGGGGCGGCTGGTGCGATACAATCCCCCCCAAGCCGTTGACGGCGTCCGCGTTGATGACGGCGTCGCTGAGGGCGGCGAGGTCAGCATGTTTTATGATCCGATGATTGCCAAGCTGATCAGCTACGGCGAAACCCGCGAAGAGGCAATTGACAAGCAAATTTTGGCGCTTGATCAGTTTGAAATTCAAGGGCTTGGCCACAATATCGATTTTCTCTCGGCGATCATGCAGCATCCACGTTTCCGCAGTGGAGACATCACGACTGGCTTTATCGCGGAGGAATATCCCGAAGGCTTTCACGGCGCGCCGACTTCAATCGATCTTGCGCGCAATCTTGCGGCGATTGCCGCTTTTGTCGCGACCGCAGAGGCAGACCGCGCGCGCCGCGTTGATGGGCAATTGGGCGATCGGTTGAGGCCACCTTCGGCTTGGCAAGTGAAGATTGACGACACCCTTCATAATGTCGAACTGTCAGGCGATGATGTGCGCGTTGATGGCATGCTGGTCGATCTTGACATGGAATATACGCCGGGGGATCGCCTGATCGAGGCTGAGATCGGCGAAACGCCACTCGCAGTGAAGATTGCCAAGACGCGTACGGGCTTTACGCTCACCACGCGCGGCGCGATCCATAAGGTGCGTGTGCTGCCAGCGCATGTCGCGCCACTCGCGGCCTTTATGATCGAGAAAATCCCGCCTGATATGTCGCGTTTCCTGCTGTGCCCGATGCCGGGGCTGCTCGTCGCGCTGCATGTTGAGGCAGGCGAAAAGGTTGAGGCCGGGCAGCCGCTCGCGGTGGTTGAGGCGATGAAGATGGAGAATATCCTCCGCGCCGAAAAAACAGGCGTGGTGAAGTCGTTGAGCGCGGCAGCCGGAGATAGCCTTGCGGTTGATGCGGTGATTTTGGAGATGGAGTGATTGGCGCACCCGAAGGGATTCGAACCCCTGGCCTCTGCCTTCGGAGGGCAGCGCTCTATCCAGCTGAGCTACGGGTGCGCAATTTGGGCGCGTTAGCAAAGGTGGCAGTATTCCGCCAGTCTAAATCACCTTGCAGCAGTTTTTCTTAGTTTCATCATTCTGAATCTCCGGTGCAACTCCGGCGACTGTGCTTGAAAATGCACTAAGCGCGAGTACTTCAATAGCATCGATAATCTCACCAGTCACTTTCAAAGCTATCCCCAGATTTGCTGGATCAAAAAGTGCATAGAGGTCACTTGAACTCGTTCGGACATGGCCCAGCATGATCTCACCTTGTCGCCAACGTTCCTCACCAATATGTTTTCGGGCGATTTGAGCAATGGATCGCCGAATGAGCTTTAGACCCGTTTCGCGCTGGCGAGGAAGACCCAATTCCTTGAGCATTGCTTCAAAAGCTTTTCGCACCGATTGCACGGGTACAAAAAAACCTTCCGTCTGATCAATTAGCACGCCAACCTTCTCCACAACCGGAACAGAAGGGCGATATTTTTTTGTTTGCAGACGCCCGTGCGGGTTCAATCGGACTATACGCGCACCGGACATCCATTGTCCGCGCTGTTGTATGGTTGAGAAGTCATGCGCGGCATCAGGCCTGCACCAAGTGGCTACACTTATCTGAAGGAAGCGTAAGAGGGAATGGCGGTAGAGCTTTTGGCGCTCAACCATCTTCGCGCTCCAAATATGTCCCGAGGGTGAGGCTGGAAAAAGGCAGTAACGAAATGTTGCCGCCAATTTCTCAATTGACGATCTATAAGTCGGCGTGATATTTACTGCATATGGCGTACGCACCTTAAAGCTAGCCTGAAACAATGTCTTTTTTTCTTTGCAGGCAAGATTTATTGCGGCGGCCAAAGTGCGCACCGATGCTTCGGTGGTTCCGAGCTCGTGTTTGCTTTCAATCACGGGCTGCTTTGCTGACCATTCCAGGAATTGCTCAATGAACTTGTCATCAACCTCATCACAAACGATACCCTCATATCCGCTCTGCACCATAAATTGAAGAACATGGGCCAGCCGGGGTTTCAACGCGTTTATCGAAGCTCGTTTATCTCGTGCAATCAGATAGTCCGAAATAGCTTTTGCCAGCAGGAAGCCCCAGAAGTTTTCAAAGGGGCGGCTGCAAGTCGGGCAAATCGTTTCGCCGCGTTCTTGCTGCAAATAGTAACGATCTAGGGCGAGCTCCGCCTCCCGCACGCTGTCAGTGCCTGTCGAACGGTTGCGGTTCTGTCTGATAGATTTGTCATACCAGACGATTTGGTAGAACGGAGTCCGAAGCGAACCATCGCGTTTGCGGTCTTGATCAAGCCGATACCGCCCTCGGGAATAGAGTTCTGCGGATTGGGTTTGCATTGATACCTCTGGCTCTTGACAGCGGCTGCGGCGAGGATTTCACCAACGCCAAGCTCCCCGTTCAGCAACTGATGTTCTTCGGCGTTCAGCTTGATACCGCGCCCCAACTCGGTTTGACGCATCCAGCGGCGGTCAATTTCTGCAGTGCGTTCAATGTCAATCTGCATTGGCTTGTTTTTGGCGAAACCATGGTGGACTCGGATACAGCTGCGAATCTTGTTGCAGCTAAATTTCAAGCCGTGGAAGATGAGGCAATACGATGCGACGTTAGGCTTACCGCAGCAAAAGCATCAAAAATTGGACGCTATCTCTTCGCACTTTGCCTCTCAAAAGAGACGCTACCTGTTGATGAGGTGAAAGAAATTTTTGGACTAATTGAATGACCGAGAAAATTCATTATGTTCACGATCCGGCCAAACTGACACATCGCCTGAAACGGCTGTCCAACAGTTTCGGCTTTTTGGCTATGGTATGCTGTTATTATCGCTCACAAGCCTTATTGCTTACCGGGCGACCTGGCTGCTGGTAATCGACACTTATATCGACTTGTTGATCGTTATAGGTGCAGTTGGATTAAGTGTACTCGTTTGCGGGCACCTACTTTGGCGCGTGCTTTACGGAGGAAGCCCGGATGTTTTCGCCGACCATGAACGCTCAGAACACTGAATCCGGGCCATTTGGTCTTTTTAGAGGATACAGTTTGCGTCTGGTCTTTTTAGAGGATACAGTTTGCGTCACTTCAATTGCCCTTGCTTGGAGCTCATTGAGCGCTAGTTCCAGCTGAACGATTTTTTAGAGCCAAAATTCGTTCTCACTTGACTCGTCCCTTGCTTTCAATGTGATAAAGAACAACATAGGAATTATATTAGTCCATCCCATCACGCCCTTTCTGCGCTGCGGCAACGCATTGTACGGTATGATCCAGCGTCGATTGCGAAGGCGGTTGTGCTGTTTTCGCTAACATGGGATTATATCCAAACGGCCAAATCAAGGCTCTTCTCACGCGCCTTGATCACGGCAGTCCATAGCGCTTAGATCGCATGCGACGACTGCTACTCTTATTTCTCAAGCCAGGCTCAGCGCTACAATCACGCCCACAATCAAAGCCAACCAGCCAAGTCGTGTGCTGAGCCGAAGTAACTGCTTCGATATAGCTTTACACAGCGCTTCGCGCTGACGCCACTGGGCATCAGGAGTAAAGGGGGGAGGGGGCGGGTTTGAGCCTAGTTTTGGGCTTGAACCGAGGAACTCCCATGACCCAGACCGATCAAACCAGTGCATGCGCTAAGGCCACCGCTATTCACAATGCGGCATTGCATATCGCCAAAAATATCAGCGGCGGAGTCGCAATCACTAGGCTGATGCTCAACGAAGCACTGGCTGCGGCCTTTGGCGCAACAAATGTAAGCGGCGCTTGGTTGCAGCGCGACAGCTTTGAAATGCTCGAACATGCGACGGTTTTGTCGCTATTGAACCTTGAGATTAACAACAGCACTTGGTCAATCGATACTATCAAGGCTGTAAGCGAACGCTTGCCCACCCAGACGGTTAGGAGCGAAGCCCAAGTGTCGTTTCAACAATTTTCGACGCCACTCGATATTGCATGGTTTGTTGGGCAGACTGCAGCGATGTCATCGGACGACCTCGTTCTTGAGCCAAGCGCAGGCACTGGACTCTTGGCATTAGCTGGACAACTGGCGCGTGCACGCTTGCTCTTGAACGAGCTTGATCCGCTCCGTCACCAATTGCTCGCACACAGCTTTCCGTCAGCCACGCAGTTCAATTGCGATGGTGCGCAAATTGATGCTCAGCTTGCCGATAATCGCCCCACCGTTGTTCTTATGAACCCGCCATTTTTAAAGCGGGCAGGCGGCAGCGACGATCATTTTTGCGGCCTTTCGTCACCTTCAAGCCGCACTGCGTACCCTTAGGCCAAATGGCCGCCTTGTCGCGGTCATGCCTGATTGGTTTTCCCCAAATGGCAAGAATGAGCGTGCCTACCGCACCAGCCTTGAAGACGTAAGCCTTGTCGGCAACTTCCGCCTCGACCCCGGCGGCTTTGCCAAACACGGCACATCAGTGGCCGTGCGCATTATCGTCATCGACAAAATTATCGGAACTTCAGTGGGAACCTGCATCAACCGCGCAAGCATAGACACGCTCTTGCCATTTCTTGAAGCGCCGCCCCCGCGCCGTGACATGAGCGTTTCGCAGACCTCACAAGCGATACCGCCGCTAGTAAAGCGATCATCAGTTCCAGTCTTTACTGGTTTTACTAAGCCTGCGGTCTTTCTCCGTCCCAAAACGTCGCTCGCAAAAACCAACCCAGCAGCCGCGCTGGTTACGTACACGCCGCTTGACACACCTGCCCCAACTGAGGCGTAAGTTGGCGCTTATTTCCACTACCGCCCAAGCCGAATGACCTTTGGGGCAGCGGGCGATCATCCCACGCCGCAAGTAGAGTCGATTGCGATGGGGTCAATTGCATCACCCATTCCGTTATACGTCCCGCTGCTCCCAGAATGCTGTGTGACGGCTAAACTTTTGTCAGCCGCGCAGCTTGAGACCATCGTCTATGCGGGCCAAGCCCACGAACGCACGCTTGTAGGTTACTACCTACTCAACAAGGACGCGACAGCGCTTGTCCCCGATGCCAAAGGTCGCGCGCACCGGACGGGGTATTTTTTGGGCGACGGCACGGGCACTGGCAAGGGCCGTCAGGTTGCGGGGATCATTCTCGATAATTGGCTCAAAGGGCGAAAGCGCGCAATCTGGATTGCTGAAAATGAAACCCTGCTTGAAGACGCACGGCGCGATTGGAGTGCGCTTGGCGGCATTGGCCTTGATATTGTCGCGCTTTCAAGCTGGAGCCTTGGCAGCGCAATCACGCTTGGCGAAGGCATATTATATGTCAGTTACGCCACGCTGCGCTCACAGCGCGCTGATGCTTCGAGACTAGGCCAGATCCTTGATTGGGCGGGGCCAGAGTTTGACGGCGTCATCGTCTTTGATGAAGCTTACGCAATGGGCGGCGTTGCAGGCGGCGAAGGGACGTTTGGGACGACCAAAGGCTCAGAACAGGGGCTAGCAGGCGTTGCCCTCCAGCACCACTTGGCCGACGCGCGGATTGTCTACGCCTCAGCGACGGGTGCCTCTGATATCAATAATCTCGCCTACGCTGTTCGCCTTGGCCTGTGGGGGCCAGAGACTGCCTTTGTTGACCGCGAAAGCTTCATTAGTGCGATCCGGCGCGGCGGGTTTGCGGCGATGGAACTGGTTGCGCACGCTGAACTTGACACTGACACGCTATATATCGCGACTGGCTTATTGCTGCCCATCTGGAACAAGCTGCCAAGCGATTTTATGGACGTTCAGCGGATTACGACAAGTGAGGGACTATCAATTCTTGGTCGGATTGTTGAGGAGCGCGATGTGAGCGCGCTTCGCGTAAAACTCGGTCTTGTGGCGAGCGCAGAGCTTGGACCAGCAGCGATGATTAGCGCGGTCATGGTGGGCCAGTCAGTGCCGCTCAAGGGGCATGACCAGCTGACGCTCAAACGTGCAAGGGTCAACCGCGAGAACCGCCTTGAACTTGTTGGCGCAAACCCAAGGCGGCTTGAATGGTATAAAGCGGGCAACTGCGGGAACTTGGGTCTCTGGAGGCGGCGCGATACCCGTTCTGAGGCTGATCATTGCGGTATACACCTTCGCGATGAGCGCCGGTATATCCGCGACGGCGACATTATTATTGCTGACGTGGGCCGCAACGATATCGGCGGTGAATATGATGGCATCGTTCTCAGTGTCAGTCATTGCAATATACCCGTCTGTGCGCCTTATGATTGGACGCAACATTATTCTGCGTGGGTATCACATTATGTTCATTTTGAAAAAATTCAAATTGTAGAACAGTTAACCACCAGAAATATTTGAATATTCTATTTAATTAGCGATCATCAGTTCTTGAAAAATCCCACCATTTTGGATGATCTTTACCGATTGTTAGTTAGTGCTGTCATAACGAATAACGTCTTGATCCATTGTCAGCGGGAATCTGGCTTGGTCGCATATGATTGGGTGGGCGTCTATCGTGTTTGGTGTGCGTGGCATGTTTTTGCTGTTGTGTTGTGTTGCACTGGTGCCAGCAGCTTTTGCGCAGTCGGTTCCAAACCAGATCAACCGCGATGCCGAGCGGCTTCAGGAAATTGAACGCGAACGCCAGCGTGCGCGCGAAGAGCAGTTCCGCCAGTCGCAATCTGCCCCGCCGCAAGCAACTCAAATAGCGCCCGAAACTGAGCTTGCCCCCGATGCTGGTGGCTGTGCCGCTGTCCGCAGCGTTCAGATCAAAGGCATGACGCGCTATGCACAGAGCAATTTTGCCACTGACCTCGCCAAACTTAATAGCGACTGCGTTTCAATTGCTGATATCAACGCCGTCCTGCGCACAATCACCAACCGCTATATTGCCGACGGCTACGTCACGTCACGCGCAGTGATCGGCCTGCAAGATTTGAAGAGCGGCGTGCTTGAGATCATCGTGATTGAGGGCCAGCTTGAGGGCATCAGCAGCGAAGGCGTGGGCACAAAACGTAAGTATCGCAAGGGCGAACTCGCCGCTGCCTTCCCCAACACCAAAGGCCGCCAGCTTAATCTGCGCGATTTGGAACAAGGCGTTGATCAGCTCGCCCGGCTTGGCAGTGCTGAGCCTGATATTGACATTACCCCGGCCGAGCTTCCGGGTGCCAGCAACTTGATTGTACGCCGAAAGCGCGTCGATACACCGCTCCGCGCAAGTTATGCCGTCAACAATGATGGCTCGGCCAACACAGGCCGCATTCAATCAACCGCGTCGCTTGATATTGATAGTCCACTGGGGATCGCTGATTTCTGGTCGCTTTATTATTCACGCGATCTTGAGAATAAAGATGGTCGCGGCAGCAAGGGGTACGGTGCGTTTGTTTCGGTTCCTTACGGCTATACCACGCTAACGCTGTCGGGCGGGCGCTATAGCTTTGACTCAATCCTTCAGGGTGTGGATCAGGCCTTTGCCAATACCGGCGTTTCAACCAACGGCTCGGCCATGCTTGATCATCTGCTGTTCCGCGATGCCAAGACCAAGCTGTCGGTTTCGGCTGGCATATCCCTGCTTGATACGGTCAACCGGATTCAGGGAATCAAACTGCGGACGAGTTCGTACCGCTTGGTCTCTGGCGCGATCAATTTTCGCGCGCAGCGCCGGATTGGTGCTGGGCTGGCGACGGCTGACTTCGGCTTTACACGCGGACTTGATATCTTGGGGGCAAACGCAGTTGATACCGGCCCCGGCGGCGCACAGTTGGTGTTCCGCAAACTTGAAGCAAGCCTCGGGTTTCAAACACGTACCAAAATGTTCAGCGTTCCGGTAAATTATAGTGGCGTGGTACGCGGGGCCACCGCGCTTGACTCGGTATTCCCCGGCGAACGGTTCAGCCTTGGTGGCGGTTCAACCGTGCGCGGGTTCCGCGATGATGGAATAAGCGGGCGCAGCGGCGTCTTCACGCGCCAGCAAATCGGCTTTCCGCTGTTCAGCCTTTTTGGCGACAAGACCGCTGGCACGCAGACCAGTTTCTCAGGGCTGATCGGTTATGATGCTGGCGGCATTGCTCCGCGCAAAGGCGATGCGTTTGAGCGCGGTTTTCTCCACAGCTCAACGATTGGCCTGCGCATAAACAACAAGCGCGTGGCGGGGGAGTTCACCCTCTCCGCGCCGTGGTCGGCCCCGGAAACGGTGCAGCGCCAGTCCCTCGAATTTTCTGCCTCGCTAAGGCTCACATTATAATGACCAAGGAATAGCTCATGAAGCGGATGACATCAGGCACGGCGATTGCGCTTGTATTTGCGGTTGCGGCAACGACGCAGAGCTGGACGGGCGCGCGTGGGCAAGGTGTGCCGGTTTCAAATGCGCCGCCTGTTGTGGCAGCGAACGCGAACACCCGGATTGATGTCACTCAAGGCGGCACGCCGATTGTCAATATTGCGACCCCGCGTGCTGATGGGACGTCGTACAACGTCTTTTCCAAGCTCAACGTTGGCAAAGAAGGGCTGATCTTCAACAATAGCAAAGAGATTGGCAAGTCGCAGATTGGCGGACAGATTCTCGCCAACAGCCGCCTCAAGGGCAGCGGCGAAGCGAGCCTGATTTTGAACGAAGTCACTGGCGGTACCCGTTCTGATTTGCGCGGAGCTTTGGAAGTGTTTGGTGGGCGCGCGTCGCTCGTGATTGCGAACCCGTCGGGGATTACGTGTGATGGCTGCGGCTTTATCAACGTCTCGCGCGCGGCGCTTTCAACGGGCAAGATCACTTTTGGTGCAGGCGGCGAGTTTACAGGCTTTGCCGTGGACGGCGGCGATGTCCGGATACAAGGCCAGGGTTTGCTTGGCGGCAATGTTGATTTCTTTGATATTGTTACCGGCTCAGCGATCATCAACGCCAACTTATTCGCGCGCGATTTGGTCATTTCGGGCGGGAATGCTGATTTTGATTTTGCCAGCCGAACAGCAACAGCACGCGGCACCGGCAATGACCGCTTGGCGATTGATTCGAGTCTGCTCGGGGGCATGTACGCCAACCGCATCCGTCTGATCGGGACGGGCAAGGGCGTTGGGATTAACCTTCAGGGGTTGGTCAATGCGCTTGAAGGGCCACTGGCAATTAGTGCTGACGGCGCGATTACGGTCAAAAGCGCGGCTTCAGCGTCAGACGTGACCATCGCCTCAAAAGCGAACGTCAATATTGATGAGCGCATCTACGGCGCGGGTGCCACAACGATTGATGCAGGCGGCAACATCGTGTTGGCGGGCGATTTCGTAGGCGCAGCGAACGCAGTGTCGTTGAAGAGCGGCGGCGATATCCGGCTTGGTGGCGCCGGGCTGTATGCGGGTTTGAGCAGCGCTGGGCGGTTCGACAGTGCGGGAACGCTGACGATCAATGCTGCGGGCAATGTTGACGCCAGTGGGGTGCGCGCCATTGCAAGCGAAGGGCTTAACCTGAGTGCCAACAGCGCGACCTTAGCCAAAGACAGCGCGTTTTCAGCGCGTGATATCAGTGTGCGGATCAGCAAAAGCCTGATCAGTGATGCCAGCGTAGAAGCCACGGGCAGTTTGAGCGTGTCAGGCGATACACTCGAGCTTGGCGGTGATCTTATCGCCAATGGCAGCCTTGCGATTGATGGGGGCAGCGTCTCGCTGTCGGGCCGCACGATTGGGCTTACGCGCCTGACCGTGGCAGCGCGTGATGCGCTGAATATCGGAGCAGAGGGCGATCTCCAATCGGGGGGCGTTACCAAGCTTTCGGGCGCGACCATCGACGCCGCAGGGCGCGTACTTGGCATGGGCGGCGCGCGCGTTGACGCAGCGGGCACCCTCACCAACAGTGGTGCGATCCTTTCGGGCGGTGATGCAAGTATAAGCAGCGGCGGCGATGCAGTGCTTGGCGGCACGGTCAACGCCAATGGCAACACCAGCGTTAGCGCAGCAGGCAAGGCGAACGTCACTGGCACCGTTGCAGCAGCAGGTGATGTCGGGCTAACCGCTGCAAGCCTCGCCCTTGAGGGCACACTTTCATCTGGCGCGAACCTGTCAGCGACTTCAGGCGGCGCGCTGACTACGGGCGCGGCCTCAGTGATTGTCGCTAACGGTGCGGCTGCGCTTTCAGCCCAATCGCTTGATGCCAGCGGCTATATTTCATCAGGCGCATCGCTTGATCTCATCGCGACTGACGTGCTTACCTTAAGCGGCCAGAGCCACTCAGGTGGCGCGCTTAGTGCTGCGGCCAGCGAGATCATACTCGGCGGCGTGACCGTTTCAGATGGCGATATTCGCCTCAATAGCAGCGGCGCGCTGTCCGTCTCTGGGGCCGTTTCTGCTGCAGCCGCGTTTGTCGCAAATGCAGGGTCGATAACGAGCGCTGGGGCTGCACAATTGGTGGCAGGCGAGGCACTGTCGCTCACCTCAGCCATTGATATCATCAACGCAGGTGCACTCAGCGGCAAGACGGCAAATCTCTCCGCAGGCGCAGCGCTTGAGAACAGCGGCACGCTTTACGGCGCAGACGCGATTGATCTCGCTGCCAAGACAGCACTCACCCAGAGCGGCACTGCTGAAAGCGGCAAAGCCCTCAGCCTCGCCGCTGACGCCATCACCCTCTCAGGCAAGACGCTAGGGGTGGACGGCTTCAGCGCCACCGCCCGCACGATTTCTGCCGCCGGCAACTTGCAAAGCGGCGGCACCCTGTTGTTGGACGCAAGCGACACGCTTGACACAGCAGGATCGATCCTTTCGGTCGGCGAACTCACCGCAACCAGTGGCGCTGGCTTTGTCCAAGCCGCGAACATCATCCTTGGCAAGGGCGCAAAACTCGCCGCCGTTGTTAGCTTTACGCAAAACGGCACAATCGAAGCTGCGGGCACGATTGACCTATCATCCAGCAGCGTTTCGGGCGGCGGTGCGTTTGCGTCTGACGCCAGCATCAGCATCCGTGCGCTTGGCGCTGGCATTGATCTGACCAGCGATATTTCAGCCAAGTCAGACATACTGTTTGCCTCATCCGGCGCGCTCACCCTCGGCGGCAACATCGTCACTGACGGTCTGATCGACATCAGTGCAAGCGATGTGCAACTCGCAGGCGATGTTGTCGCGAGCAGCGGCTTCCTCACCCGGATCACTGGCGGCGTAGCCATTGCCAAGACGGGCGCGCTGCGCAGCGGCACTGGCCTCGCGCTCGACGTAGGCGCACTCACCAACCTTGGATTGATCGAAAGCATAGGCACGCTCAGTCTTAAAACGCGCGATAGCCTCGTAAACCTTGGAACCGTATCAGCCACTCAAGGCGGCGCGCTGACCATTGGTCGTGATTTGACCGGCAACGGCACCGTTCAAGTAGGCGCAGCGCTTGACGCCATAGTTACCGGCAGCGCAACGCTTGACGGGACGTTAAGCGCTGGTGGTGATCTTAAATTGGCCGCAAACAGCATAGCAATCGGCGCGACAGTTGCGACGGCTGGCGCGCTGGATTTGAGCGCCACAGACGCGCTCAATATCGGCGACAAAGGTCTAGTTTCGTCGCAAAAGGACGCCAAACTTGGCGGCAAATCGATCACCAATGATGGCGCGATTATCGGCAATACTGCGCTTGAACTCGCTGCAACCGGTGCGCTGACCAACAGCGGGAGCATCAATAGCGGCGCGCAGCTCAGCGTTTCGGGCAGCAGCCTTGGCCTTGGCGGCGACGTTATCGGGCTTGGCGGGATTAACGCAACAGCAGGCGGGGCAATTGCCGTTACCGGGGCTTTGTCCTCAGATAAAACCCTCTCGCTTGATGGCGGCAGTGTTAGCGCGGCAGCGGGTTCAACCCTCGTCGGCGCTGGCGATATTAGCCTCACATCGAGCGGCGCAGTTTCGCTGAGCGGCGGGCTTTCGAGCAACGCGGCTGTTTTGGTGAGCGGCGCTGATATCAGCACGGCAAGTGGGTCAAACCAGAGCGCAAAAGACGTGCTCACACTCGACAGTCGCGGTGCCCTCACCCTTTTTGGCAGCACGACAAGCGGCGGTGATGCGATGCTCCGCGCAATTGGCGACGCAAACCTGCTCGGCGGAAGCGTAAGTGCAGGTGGCGCAGCTGATGTGAGCGGCGCTAACGTCATCGTTGACGCCCGCGTTGAGACCAACAAGACCGCCAATATCCTCGCAAAAATCGGCAGCGTGCGCATTGGTGGCACCGTACTGGCCGCGCAAGATCTGAACCTTACCGCCCAAACCGCACTTGGTGTGAGCGGCACAGTACAGGCCGATAAGGCGCTTTCGATTAAAGGCGGCGATATCGATATCGCGGGCACAGCCGTCGGCGTTGACGCGCTTGGGGTGAATGCGACAGGTGATTTTACATCGTCGAAGCGGCTCGCTACAAACGGTGCTTTGTCGATTGCAGCAGGCAATATCACGCTTGGCGGGACAACCGATGCGGGCGGCTTGCTCACAGTCAACGTGCGTAACACGCTTTCGCTTACTGGTACGCTGTTTGGCAGCAAGGCCGTCACAATCGACGCGAATGTCCTTGATCTTGCTGGCACCATCCAGTCAGTTGCCGCACTTAGCGTCAAAACGCTCGACCGTAGCGATATTGGTGCGAACGCACGCCTGCTTTCGGGCGATACGCTGCTGCTGAGCGGTGGGCGTAACATTAGTACGCGCGGTACAATTGCCAGCGCGCTTGGTGGTACATTCAATGCTTCGGACAGCATTAATATTAGTAACCGCGTCGATAGCGGGGCGGCACTTGATTTTGCGGCACAAACGCTCACACTTGGCGGCACCATCGCCAGCGAAGGCGGCGTCACTGCAAAGGCGCTCGGTGCACTTGCGCTTGATGGGACACTCTCAGCCAAGGGCGCAGTTGGACTTGAAGGTGCTGGCGTTAGCGTTAGTGGAACCCTCCTCACCCAAGATAACGCGCGACTTACAGCAAGCGGCGCGCTTGACATCAGTGGCACCGTTGCGTCCGACAAACAGGTTGACCTTAGCGCTGCTGATTTGACGATAACCAAACAAGTCATCGCCAAAACCGGGCTCGCGGCAAAGGCCGTCAACATCGTTGCTGGCGCAGACGGCGATCTCCAGAGCGGCGCGGCGCTCTCGCTTGATGCCACACAAGCGCTCACGCTCGACGGCACATTGCTCGCACTTGATGCGCTTTCGCTTTCGGGCGCGGCAAGCCTAGAGGTAAACGGCAGCACCCAAAGCGTCGGCAAAACGACCCTCGCCTCCGACGGCACGCTCACCACGCGCGGCACAGTTACCGCAAGCGGCGATATCAGCGCGCGCGCGGCAAACGCAGCCCTTGGTGGCGCACTAAGCAGCGGCGGAACGGTTGGTATCAATGCCGCTGATGTCGGCGTCACTGGCCGAATTGCTGCAAAAACAGCGATTGACGTAAATGCAACGGGTGCAGCCACACTGGCCAGCGGCTCCAGCCTTGAAAGCGATGGCAGCATAGCCGTGAAGGGCGCAAATGTTGGCGCAAATGGCACGTTGCTCAGCCGCACCACCACGCTAATCGGTGCAACAACCGCGCTTGATCAAACAGGCCGGATTGAAGCGCGTGACGGCATCACCTTCTCCACACTCGGGAGCCTTTCAAACAGCGGCACCGTGCTTACGCTTGGGACTGTTAGTGTCACAGGCGGTGCGACTGATCTGGGCGGGGACATCCAGGGCAAGACGCTCACCGTAAACGCCCAAGATCTGAGGGTGCGCGGCAAACTCAGTGCTGGTGAAGTGCTTGATTTGATCGCGGCAAACACGCTCACCACAGATGCTACCGCAGCACTTGCGTCGGGTGCAGCCTTTGGCATCAGCGCAGGCACAAACGCTACGCTTGACGGAACGATTGATGCAGGCGGCGCGCTGTCAGTCACAGCAATTGATGCGCTGACGTTAACTGGCGTTGCTAAGAGCGGCGCAAACGCAAGCCTGCGCGGGCGTGCAATTACGCTTGATGGCAGCCTTGCTGCAGACGATATTGCATCGGTTGACGCAACAAATGTGCTTAGCATCAATGGCGCGCTCTCAGGCGTAGATGGCCTCACCGCGCGCGGTGGCACGGTCGAAATTGGCGCTTTGGCCCGCTTGCGCACCAATCAAGCACTCAGCCTTACCAGCGATAGCCGCTTTGTGAATGCTGGCGATATTTCCGCACTCGGCGCGGTATCGGTAAATGCGGGAACCACGCTTGATAACCAAAAGGCGATCAGCGGCGGCAGCCTCGCGCTTGCAGGTGAGGGCGTTACCCTTGGCGTTACGAGTTCGCTCGCCGCTACTGGCGCGCTTAGCGTCATCAGTCGCGACAGCCTCGCTACCTCCGGCACTATCGACACCAATGACACGCTGAACCTTTCAGCAGGCAGCGCATTTGATCAGAGCGCAATCGTCCGCGCGGCAAAAGCCGCCACGATCACCGCAGATGGCGCACTCACCAACCGTGGCAGCATCAGCACAGCCGATACGCTCAACCTCATCGCTGGATCGATCAGCGGTAGCGGCGCGATTACGGCTGATAAACTTGCAACATTGACCTCAACGACAGGCGATATCAGCCTTGGCGGCGCGCTTGCCTCAGCCACAGGTATTACGCTGGGCAGTGCTGGCGATGTCGCGCTGCTTGGCACCGCTATCACTGACGGCGCACTCACGCTCTTGGGCCGTGATATCAATCTGAGCAACCTCACCATCGGGCGTGACGCCGCCACGATTAACGCAGCACGCGCAGTTCAACTGTTTGGCACTGCTACGCTTTCAAGCGATCAGCAGATCGGTATAGCAGGCGCTACCCTCATTAATGACGGCGTGATTTCGGCCAATGACGGCGTTGATGCCCAGCTTTCGGGCAACATCATCAACCGCAAAGACATCGTCACAGACGGCGCACTTACGCTTGGCGGCGCTGACATCAATAGCAGCGGCGCACTTCGCGCAGGGGCCGCACTCAACGTGGATGGCAGCGGCGCTGTGTCGCTCGGCGGTACAGTAAGCGCTGGCTCCGTGCTTGACGTAACATCAGGCCAACTCACAGTCGAAGGCGCGGTGGGTGCAAAGCAAGCGCTTACGCTTGACAGTCGCGGTGCGGTAACGCTCGGGATCACCTCAACGCTTGTGACCGAGAGCAATCTTGCGGTGACAAGTGACGGCGCGCTCTTTGCAGGTGGCACAAGTTTTGCTGGTGGCACGACGTTATTGCGCAGCGATAGTGGCCTCACGCTTTCAAACGATGTCCAATCGGTCGGCAACGTAACGCTTGAAGGCAGCGCACTTACGCTGGGCGGCGCGCTTGCGACCGACGGCACGCTCAGCGCTACCACAGTTGGCAGTGCCAACCTCACCGGCACATATAATACGGCTAAGGGCATCACGCTCACCAGCGGAGCAACTGACTTTGCTGCGGGAAGCAGCCTCGTCTCGGGCGATTTCTTACATGTAACAGCGGAAAATCTGACCAGCACAGCCGCACTCAGTGCAACTAATGCGCTCAGCCTTAGATCAAATGCTGATCTTATCGCAGGCGGCACAGTCTCGGCTGGCGGCGCACTCATGCTTGATGCCGTTGGCGCACTCACGCAAAATGGAGTGCTCGATAGCGGCGACGTGCTGACGCTTAATGGCGGCGCAGTCACCCTCAACAATCTAGCCATCGGCGTGCGCGGGATCGCAGTAGACGGCGGCACGGTCGCACTGACGAGTGCTGCTGACCTCCGCTCAGGCGCAGGCCTTACCCTCAACAGTCGCGGCGCGCTAACAACCGCCGGCACGCTCAGCGCGAGCGGCGATGTTTCGGTAAACGCTGCAACCAACCTTACGCAGGGCGCAAGCCTTGTCAGTGGCGGCACAGTCACACTTGACGCAATCGGCGGCACGCTCATCAACAATGGCGCTATTGACGCAGCCCGCACGATTACGCTGAGCGGCAACGCACTCGCCAACAGCGCCGAGCTGGTTTCTGAACAAAATGTCAGCCTCACCAACCGTGCAGACACCGCCGCACTTGGTGGCACAATCTCAGGCAAAACCGGCGTGTCACTCACTTCGGTAGGCGATGTATCGGTCAGCGGCAGCCTAGTGTCCGGGACGACGCTTGGCGGCAACGTGACCGGCACACTCACCAATACCGCAACCGGCGAACTGCTTGCCAATAAAGCGATCACGCTTGAGGCCACAACCGCGATCAACAACGCAGGCATCATTTCAACTGGCGACGCGCTTAATTTCAACACGCCAAACTTCATCAGCATCGGCACGCTTGAAAGCGGCAAGGCGTTCGCGCTCACCGCTGGATCAATCACGCTTTTGGGACGCGTTGCTTCGACTGAGAGCATCACGCTGGCCGCAACGAATGGCGCGCTTGATCTTGGTGCGTCGCTCCAAGGCACGGACATTACGCTCTCATCGCTTGGCGGTGATTTGCTGATCCGCAACGGCAAAAACATCGATGCAACCGGCTTTGCCAGCCTAACCTCAAACCGCAACATTTCGGTCGGCGGGCTCGTCACCGGCAATGCGGGTGTCACCGTCAACACAAGCGGCGGCACGATCAACTTCGCAAGTGAAGCTGGCGCGCGCAGTGCGGCAGCGGGTGTGGCGATTTCAGCAAGCGGTGATGTGACCAACGCAGGCACGCTTTTCGCCAAAAATGACATCACCGTATCGGGCAGCAGCATCACCAGCGGCCTGGTTTCGGCCGATGGCGCAATTGCCCTGAGTGCCTCTGGCACGATCACCGTTGACAACATCATCGACAGCGGCACCAGCGCTGCGCTGAACAGCAGCGCAGGCGCTATCAGTGTGAATGCACTTAGCGGTGTTCTTTCAGGCGGCACAATCACGCTGTCCGCCGGAGGCGCGATCACCAACGCGGGTGACCTTTCGGCAGAAACAACGCTTGATGCAACCACAGGCAGCACACTCACCAATAGTGACAGCGGCTTCATCTTCTCAAAACGCGGGGCAACTTTGCTTGGCGGCGCGCAGCTTTCACTTGGTGGCAATGTCTATTCAGGCACCGGCCTCACGCTTAATTCAAATGATATCACCGTCAGCGGCAGCGTCGGCGCGAACGATGCATTTGGCCTGACGACGAATAGCCTGAACATCCTCCCCGGCGGCCTGCTCCAATCAAACAATGCGCTCATCCTGACACTCGGCACTGCGCAAATTGATGGCACGCTGCGCGCGCGTGATACGCTCGACCTGACGGCACTTTCGTTCGGTACAGGCGCTGCCGGGCGCGTCGAGGCTGTTGACCGATTGAACGCAAACGTCACGGGCCTGCTCGATAATCGCGGCACGGTTGTGGTTGCGGGCACAGCAGGCACGCTCACGCTTGCCGCTGGCACGCTGAATAACAGCAACATCCTCACCGCAACCGGCGATGTTGGCATTAGCGGCGGCGCACTTACTAACACTGGCATAATCGAAAGCGGCGCAAATTTAAGCATTACCAACAGCGCCACTACAGTCGCAGCCGGAGGTCGGCTTGAAGCCATAGACGCGCTCACCGTAAATAGCACGACCGTCAACAGCGCAGGCACGATTGCCGCAGGCGACGCGGTCAGCGTGACTGGACACAACAGTCTTGACCTGAGCGGTGCTGTGTTCAGCAACGCGAGCAGCATTGCATTATCTTCAAACGGGCTTGCCAATATCGCCATCAGCGTTGACGCAAAAACAAATGCAACCATCACCGCTGGCCAACTCCAACTTTCGGGCGACATCGTTGCCGACGGCGCGGTTGGCATCACCGCAACAGGCAGCGTACTTGGCATCACGAGCAACATCGATAGCGGCGCTGGCATTACGCTTCGCGCCGACAATGGCAATCTTTCGGTTGATGCAGTTTCGGAACTCTTCGGCGTCGGCGGCATCACCGCAGATGCACGCAGCATTGATGTTGCAGGCAATTTGATCGCGCCGGGTGCGATTGCACTCACCGCCCAAAATGGCCTCACCACCAGTGGCAACTTGACATCAAACGCAGCGGTGAACCTCGCCGCTGGTGCGTCGCTGTTGCTCGGCGGGAATGTTGACGCGCTTTCAGCAAGCCTGACCGCTGACAACCTCACCACGCGCGGCACCATCGACGTGGGCGGCGCAGTGGCACTAAATGTTGGCAGCGCTGCCAGCATCGAGAACCGCATTTCAGCAGGTGGCGTAATCAACTTTACCTCAAGCGGCCGCGCTGATTTGGGTGTGGCCACAACCGGAAGCCTGATTTCAGACAGTAATATCAACCTGCAAAATACCCACGCGCTTTCCGTCGCTGGGATGGTCTCCGCTGTAACAGACGTCAGCGTCGCACCTTCAGGTAACACCTCGGTTACGGGGCGTATCGAAGCCGGGGGCAATATTAGCCTGACCGCCAGCAATGGCACCGCGACCAACATCAGCGGCGCAGTCGAAGCCGGAGGTGGGCTTACGCTTTCAGGCGGAACACTTGATCTTGGCGGACGTCTGGCAAGCGGGGCTGCGCTCTTGCTCAGTAATGAAGGCACCGCGCTTACAAGCACTGGCGAAGCACTCGCAGGCAGCACACTGACACTCAACAGCGCGCAGCTATCAAGTGCTGGCACACTTGGCGCAAACGGCAATGTATTGCTTAGCGGAACAAACGCGCTGTCAAACAGTGGCACAATCTTCAGCAATACCGGCAGCGTCAGCCTTACCTCAACCGATACCCTAACTGTTGGCGGTTTTGTTGACGCCGCAACCACTGTAAGTCTCACCGGCGCTGCGGTCGCACTCACTGGCAACCTTGACGCAGGCGGCGCGGTCAGACTCACCGCGAACAGTGGCGCGCTTGATGTCAGCGGCAATATTAACAGCGGCGCGAACCTGTTGCTCAGCGCCAATAACGGTGCGCTCACTACAACCGCCCCAGCAATTTTGTTCGCGGTCGGCGGGATCAACGGCAACGCACAGTCAGTCAACATCGCGGGTGACTTGCTTAGCCCCGGCGCAATTGGCTTGACCGCACAAAATGGCCTTACGCTTTCGGGCAATCTAATTTCAAATAGCGCGGTTGGCCTTAATGCTGGCACCGCGCTCCTCATCGATACCAGCGGCAGCATTGACGCCGCCTCGGCAAATCTTGCCGCCGCAAACCTTACCACACGCGGCAGCGTTGATGTCTCAGGCGCAGTCGCCCTCTCAGCCTCAAACAGCGCAAGCATACAGGGCCGGATCTCTGCCGGTGGGCCAATCAACTTTACTGCGCCAGGCCGTGTAAACCTTGATGTAACAAGCAGTGGTCGCCTGATTTCAGGGTCATCGATCAACCTGCAAAATGTCGCGGTACTCTCAGTGTCCGGCCTCTTATCCGCCGCAAGCGATCTCTCGGTTGATTTTGCTGGCACCGCAACCATCCTTGGCCGCGTTGAAGCTGGCAACAACATTAGCCTGACCAACAATGGCACTGGCGCAACCAGCGTCGGCGGCGCTGGTGTTCTTGCGGCGGGCAATGACATTGTCATCAGCGGCGGCACGCTTTCGGTTGCGTTTGGCGGGCTTGCTTATGCGGGCCGCGATTTCAGCTTCACAAACAGCAGCTTTGACGGCAGCCTCAACTCGCTTATTGTTGATGGCACGCTCGCGGCTGGCCGCAATATCGGTATCACGACCACAGGCGGTCTGCGCGTTGGTACCAACGGGCTGATCGCTGGCGACGGCAATGTCACTCTCTCAAGCGCCTTTGCCGGTATCGCTGGTAATGTTGCAGCAGGGACAGCCCTAACAGGCGGCACCCTCAATATCACCACACGCGGCGATCTTGGCCTACCTGGCGCTGATTTCACGCTCACCGGCAGCCTCCAATCGGTCGGCGCGCTCAACGTTATTGCGGCAAATGGCATCGATATCTCAAGCACCGGCCGCATTATTTCTGATAGCAGCGTTGCGCTCTCGGGTCCCGCAATCACCGCGCTTGGCACCATCGGCGCTGGCGACCTCGTGACGATCAACAGCAGTGGTAACATCGTCCACGGCGGGCTTATCCAATCAGGACGGCGCATCGCGGTAAACGCAGGCGGCAGCGTTACCCTCCAAAACGACAGCCGGATCGAGACCAGCGGTAACGCTGCAAACACCGGC
>JAYUIX010000034.1:0-9165 GCA_043765635.1 Sphingomonadales bacterium | reverse complement strand
CAGCCAAGGCTGTACGGAAGTTGAGATAAAGCGCCGTCCGTGCGCCGCCTGCGCGTCGTGCGCCTGCTTCACCAAATTCAACGAACTGAAATGCCTTGGCCTTGGTGACAGGCGAAACATCATTGCCGGTATCAATCACCGCACCCTGCCCGGCAAATATCGCGTCACCTGCCGCTGGCGAAACGATCGCACGCGTTACGCCCGCCGCACGATTGACCGCGATGGCGGCAACGGTCGGGTTAATCGCGGGTGCCACATCAAGGGCTGCATTGAACACCGATTTATTCGCCGAGGTGTCATTGCTCGGATCAACTGCATCAACGCCAGCAAGGCCAAGCCGACTAAAGCCCGCGACGATCCCCGGCGTCACCCATTTGCCGCGCGCGTCGACTATAGTTGCGCCAGCGGGCACAGCAACACCGCGCCCAGCCGCAACGACGCGGCCATTGGTAAACACAACAGTGCCGCCCTCAATTGGGGCTGAACCATCACCAATCACAACCTTACCGCCTGTAATGGCCACAGTTTGGGCGAAGGCGGGGGTGGCGGCACAGGCCAGCAAGGCAATCAGAAGCGCCCTCATTTCACATCTCCTTCGCCGGGCTGGCCAAGCTCAAAGTCGCTCACTGGGCGGCGCTTGGGATCATTGGCGTCATACATCAGCGCGCCGTCGATCCAGACTTTTTCGGGCCGGGTGTAAACCGAGAGAGGATTGCCATTCCACAGCACGACATCGGCCATCTTGCCGGGTTTCAAACTGCCCGTCTTGTCAGCGATCCCGAGTGCCTTGGCCGGATTATAGCTGAGCCATGTCCAAGCAACTTCATCAGAGACGTTAATCCCCATCCGCCGACCGTCGGCAAGTGCCTTGGCCGCCTCCTGGTTAAGCCGCTGAATACCGTTGGGATCGTCCGAATGGACAATTGCGCAAGCACCCGCGTTATGCACCATCGGGATATTCTCATTGATGGCATCATAGGATTCCATCTTGAACCCCCACCAATCAGCCCACATCGCCGAACACACATCATTTTGCTTGAGCATGTCCGCAATTTTATAGCTTTCGACCGCATGGTGAAATGTGGAGACCTTGTAACCGAATTCCTTTGCCATATCCATGACCAGCGCCATTTCATCGGCACGGTAGCAGTGATTGTGGACAAGGATTTCACCGGCCAACACCCCGGCGAGCGTTTCCATCGCAAGGTCACGCGGGGTATCGGCTTTTTCGGCTTTTTTCCGGTATTCAACTGCCTTGGCCCAAGTCTGGCGGTTGACCGCCATATTGCCCATCCGCGTCTGCGGCATTTGATTACGACTGCCATAAACGCGCTTGGGGTTTTCGCCGCACGCCATTTTGAGGCCATAAGGCGCGCCGGGGAACTTCATCCCCTGCACCGTGCGCGCATAAACATTCTTGAGCGTCACCGAACGACCGCCAAACAGGTTCGCCGAACCGGGGAGAATCTGAAGCGCCGTTACCCCGCCATTGGCGAGCGCACGGGCAAAACCGGGGTCTTGCGGCCAGACGCTATGTTCGGCCCATACTTCGGGGCGCACGGGGCCGGTGACTTCATTTCCGTCCGAATGCGCATCAACACCCGGTGTTGGATAATCGCCGAGATGGCTGTGAACGTCGATGATCCCGGGTGTTACCCATTTGCCAGCGCCGTTGATAACCGTCGCGCCTGAAGGCGTATCAACCTTGGCACCAACCTCAACAATTTTGCCGTCGCGGAACAGCACCGAGCCATTTTCAATTCGTCCGCCTTCGCCGTCATAAATGGTGACGCCCGTGATCAGCGTTTCAGCCCCGCCATAGGCGCGATAGGTAGAAGGGTATGGGTCTTTGTTGAGCGGGCCAGCAGGCTTCAACATCGCTTCGGATGATTTATCTTTATCCTTATCCTTGTCTTTTTTTGCTTCAACCTGCGATGAAAATGCTGCGGTCACGAAAGCCGCAGTCATCATAAATGTTCCCAAACGCATTAGTGTGTTATCCCTGCATCAACATCTTTAAGTGTATCAAGGTGCATCAATTTCTTGATGAGCGGCGATATCACAAACACGCCAACGCCAACTGCAATCGCGATCCAGCCAATGCTTGAATAGACATCAAGCACCGTCTGCTGGCTCGCGGCCTCCCCGCTTGCACTTTCCGAACCAGTGGCGGCTGCGATCAAACCTGCGGCAAAATTCCCCGTGGCCGAGGCAAAGAACCAAGTGCCCATGATCAGGCTCGCCATATGTGCGGGCGAAAGACGGTTCATTGCAGACAGCCCAACTGGCGAAAGGCAGAGCTCACCCGTTGTATGGAGCAGATAGATCAGGAAGATAAACAGCACAGGTGTTGCCACCCCGTTTGAGGCACCGGCGACAAGCACAAGGAACCCGGCACCAAGCTGAACCAGCGCAAGGCCAAACTTTGCCGGGGCCGATGGCTCAAGCCCCTTGCGACCAAGCCACACCCAGACCGCGGCAAAAATCGGGCCGAGTAACACGATATAGATCGCATTGATTGACTGGAATACTGAGGCCGGGACACCTTGCCGATCAACATAACGATCAGTGTAAAGGTTAAGTGATGAACCAGCCTGTTCAAATAGCGCCCAAAACAGGATTGACCCAATAATGAGGAAGAGCGCGGCAAAAATCCGGTCTCGATCTTCGGGCGCGAGCTTTACAACCGCTGTCCAGAGCACATAGCCAACCAAGATCGCACCCGAAATGCCAAGGATGGTGCCAACCACCTCCTGATACTGGATCATCATCCAGATGACACCAACCGCAGCCACACCGATGAGGTAAATCAACCATTCAAACTTAAGCCCAGCAACCGACTGCGTGAGCCGCACTGGATCAGGAGACTCGCCCTTACCCATTAATAGCGGCTTGCCCCAGATGAAGACCAACAGCCCAAGCAACATACCAACGCCTGCCGCGCCGAACCCATAAGACCAGCCGTAGGTTTCGCCGAGATAGCCGCAAAGCAATGCACCGAGTGCCGCGCCAAGGTTAATCCCGACATAAAAAATCGTATAAGCCCCGTCGCGGCGAACGTCAGTGCGCGGGTAAAGCTGGCCCACAATCACTGAAATGTTGGCCTTGAGGAAGCCCGAACCAACGATAATAAAGGCAAGTGCCAACCAGAATATGTTGAGAGCGGCGCTATCAGTGCCGCCATCGCCCTCAATACCCATCAAGAAATGGCCAAAGGTCAGCATCACCGCGCCGAACAGCACCGCCTTTCGCTGCCCCAAATAGCGGTCAGCCAGATAGCCGCCAATGACCGGGGTGATATACACAAGTGCTGTATAAGCGCCGTAGATCACACTCGCTTTTTCATCGGAAAACAGCCAGTGCTTGGTTAGATAGAAGATCAGCAGTGCGCGCATCCCGTAATAGGAAAAACGCTCCCACATCTCGGCAAAAAACAGGACGAAAAGCCCGCGCGGATGGCCGAGAAATGTCTTATCATCAAAACCTGATGCTGGTGCTGCCTGAGTAGCCATATGCGTACCACACTCCCGTAAATTGACATGACCGGCATTCCGGCTTGGACTTGGCGCAGACTAGCGGCGAAATCTTGAGTGTAAACGGGGATTTGAAAGATTATTGCGCGGGTGGACTGTCGTTCGTCGAAAGCTTTGCGGCTTCCTGCTCCAGCAGCGCAACGCGTGCCTTGGTGCGCAGGTGGGTGCCTGTCGCGAAAATTCCAGTGCCAGTCTTCTTGCCAAAGCGCGCCCAGAACCTCGCGGCAACGAGCGGATCAAAGCCTGCGCCTGCAAGCAAACGCACACTGAACGTGTCAGCCTCAATCTCGGTTTCAAGGATGTTGGCACGACTGCGGCCATTTGCGTCAAGCCGCGCCTGATGGGCGAGAATATTATGCGCCATTTCATGCGCAATGATCGCCGCCAATTCGCCGTCATCACTGGCATATTCAGCAACGCCGCTGGTCAGCTTGACATAAGTGCCGTCGGCGTAAGCGTTCAGTTTGCCGCCGGGTTCAACTACAACGCGTGAAGCGCAGCCGGGCTTGGGATTGATCGTGATCGCTTGTTCAGCCCCGCCGCGCCGGACGGTGATTTTATACGGCCGGGTCTTGGGGCCATTATCAAGCGCAATCTCGGCCTCACGAACCAAGTCATAACTGTGTTTTACAGACGCCGTCGGTTTGCCCAGTCGTGTCGCGCCAACGCCAATCAGCGCATCGCCCACCGTAAGCCCCGCAATATCGGCAGGGCTCCCCGGTACAACTGCTAGAATCGTCGGATCATCACCAAGCCCGAAGGTCATTTTGGCCGCCGCGCGGAATGTTCCGCCATATTGTGCGAGCGCGTGGAGCGAAAAACCTAACTGCGGCGTCTGGTTGGGGCAAATTGCGATATTCGCGGTCGAAAGCCGGTGCGCAACGCTTGCCACACGCAAATCGGTCGCTTGCAGCGCAAGCAAAGCGGCGCGATCAGCGGCAGGCGTTGCGCCAGCCGCTGCCCCTATAAATACCGCAGTGGTGGCGAGCCAACGCATGATTAGCCCGCAACCCGCTGTTCAATCACGCCAAAAATCGGGTGGTGCTTGGCGTCCTCCATCCAGATGCGGACGGTATCGCCTGCCTTCATAAAAGGCGTGTGCGGCGCACCACCGTTAATCGTTTCAACCGTGCGCACCTCTGCAAGGCAGCTATAACCAAGCCCGCCTTCGCTAATCGGCTTGCCCGGCCCGCCGTCGGCACCGCGATTCGAGACCGTCCCCGAACCGATAATACTACCAGCGCCCAGACTGCGCGATTTGGCGGCGTGGGAGATCAATTGCCCAAAATCAAACGTCATATCAACACCCGCATCCGCCCTGCCAAGCGGCGCACCGTTGAAATCAACGCACAGCGCGCCGTGGAGTTTCCCGCCAGCCCAGCGATCGCCAAGGCTGTCAGGCGTGACAAACACCGGCGAAAATGCACTCGCTGGTTTTGATTGGAAAAAGCCGAAGCCCTTGGCGAGTTCGCCGGGGATCAGGTTGCGCAAGCTAACATCGTTAGTCAGGCCAACCAGTCGCACACACGCCAGCGCCTCATCGCGATTGACACCCTGCGGCACATCGCCCGTCACCACAACCACCTCAGCCTCCATATCACAGCCCCAGCTTTCATCGGCCAGCGGGATCGCGTCACGTGGCCCAAGGAACGCATCAGACCCGCCTTGATACATCAGCGGATCATGCCAGAAACTGTCGGGCATCTCGGCTCCGCGCGCTTGGCGCACCAATGCGACATGGTTCACATACGCCGAGCCGTCGGCCCATTGATACGCACGCGGCAAGGGCGATGCGGCATCCCGTTCATGAAAGCGTTCACGCGGGATCACACCGTGGCTCAAGTCCGTCGCCAGCAACTCAAGCCGAGGTGCTAGCGTCTCCCAATTATCAAGCACATCCTGAAGCGTCGTCGCGATATGCCCGGCATAAGCGAAATAAGCGAGATCGTCCGACACCACGACCAGACGGCCATCACGACCTCCCTTTAGGCTGGCAAGTTTCATAACGCGTCCCTCTTATCTAAATGTTCATTATGCTCATGCCGCGATATTGCCGCGACGGCAACGCCTCTTGACGCTTTGGCCAAAGCGTGGTGCGATAGATACCAGTTTTAAGGACTCGTAAATGGGGAAAATGCTGACCAGTCTTGTCATCGCAAAGGCGCTGTTTCTGTCAGCATCGGCTATTGGCCAAGTGGCAGACAATAACGCAATCGCCGCAAACAATGGCTGGTCGGTTGAGCAGAAGCGCGACGCCGCGTGGCATCTTGATCAGCATAAGAAGCTTTCCGCAGCGATCGCAGGCCTCGCAGCCCAGCGCCCCGGCGTGGTTGACGCCTATGTTGTCTCAATCGGGCTTGACGGTGATCCGGTGTTTGGCCGCGAGGCAAGCGAGGCTGCCAAAGTGCTTGCCCGCCGTTACGGGGCCACCGGGCGCAGCATTACACTCGCCACGGGCGCACAAAGCCTTGCCCCACAAGGCTCGCCCACCAACCTTGCAACCGCACTCGCCGCCGTTGCCGCCAAAATGGATGTGAAAGAGGATGTCCTGATCCTCTACGCCACCAGCCACGGCACCGCTGAGGTCGGCCTCGTCTACCGCGACGGTGAGGAAGGTTACGGCCTGATTAGCCCCAAACGGCTGGCGAAGATGTTGGGCGGCCTTGGGATTGATCGGCGGATGATGCTGATCTCGGCCTGTTTTTCAGGCGTGTTCGTGCCAGCACTCAAGAACGACACAAGCGTCATCGTCACCGCCGCATCCGACGCGCGGACATCGTTCGGCTGTGCCGCAACCAATGACTGGACATATTTCGGTGACGCGCTGATCAACACCGCACTGCGCAAAAGCCAGAGCTTCGACAAGGCGGTGAGTGACGCCCTCATTCTCATCAATGGCTGGGAAAGCGAACGCGGGCTCAATCCGTCCGAACCGCAGGTGTTCGTGGGGGAGAAGGCGGAAGCATGGCTCAGCGTTATTGAGAAACGTGTGCCAAGTGTCGAGACGGCAAAGGTCGGGCGGCCTGCGATTGCCGGGGACGCGGTTGAGGCGGGGCGATAGGGAGATCAACTCCCGCCACATTGACATTTTTGACAATTTACAGTAGCACTTCGATCGCAGAAGTTGTTTGTGATGCAATCACAACCAAGACTAAGGGGCGCGTTATGCCAGTGACGCGCCCCGTTTCGTTCGGGGGCAGGGTGCCAGCCCCACCCCCTCCCGTCATCACTTCTTATCCTTTGAAACTTCCACGATCTTGAGGATCAAGGTCGCGAAAGCCATTGAAGCCGTGATAATAGCGACAATGAGGATTGCAGTAGTTGTTTGAATGTAAATCACCTCCTCTGGACAGCATGTTTGCGGCGTGTGGGCCGCGCTGCCGAGATTGCTATAGGCGGAAAATTGCGGAAGTTTGACGGGAACTTGTTCCTAGGTAAAAAGAAATTGCTACCCTCAAGTGCGATTAGGCTTGCTGTGTAATTAAGCCGTCTCTCTTCACCCTCCCGCCGCTTCGCGGCTCCCTCCCTCTCCCTCAAGGGGAGAGGGATTTAGAGAGACTCGCCTTCCCCCAAATCCAGTGCTAGCCTCCCCCCAACAAAAAAAGGGAGAGGGCCAATATGCTTCAGTTGAGCGGACAGGATGCGAGTTTCGTTTATTTTGAAACCCCCGCGACGCCGATGCACATTGGGTCGGTCGCGATTTATGATCCGTCAACTGCGCCGGGCGGGGCTGTCCGTTTCAAGGATATCCTGCGCTTTATCGAGGGGCGCTTGAGCGGCGCGCGCAGTTTCCGGCAGAAATTGGTGCGGGTGCCGTTTGATCTCGATCATCCTTACTGGATTGAGGATAGCGACTTTGATCTCGAATATCATGTCCGCCACATCGCACTGCCCAAGCCCGGCGATTGGCGGCAGCTTTGCATTCAGGTCGCCCGGCTCCATGCGCGTCCGCTTGATCTGACCAAGCCGCTGTGGGAGTTCTGGATTGTCGAGGGGCTCGATAATATCCCCGGCATCCCCAAAGGCAGCTTTGCGCTCGTCTCCAAGGTGCATCACGCCGCGATTGACGGGATGTCAGGCGTTGAGATGAGTTCAGCGGTGCATGATCTTGACGCGAGCATGTCACGTCCGGCACTCCCTGATAATTGGTCAGGCGAGAACCCACCGGGCATCGGCGAAATCGCGGTGCGCACTTACATCAGTGCGATCAAGCAGCCGTTCAAATTCGGCCAGACATTGTGGAACACGATCCCCGGTGTCGCGCGGCTTGGCAAGCAAGTGAGCGCTGGTGAAATCTCGCTCGCCGGCACCAAGCTTGCGCCGCAGACGCGCTTTAACAAGAAAGTCTCGCCACAGCGCGTGTTTGACGGGGCAACGTTCAAGCTCGCCGAAATTCGCGCGGTGAAGGAGGCCATCCCCGGTGCGACTGTCAACGATGTCATCCTCGCGATCATCGGCGGCGGCCTGCGCGGTTATCTGTCCGACAAGAAGGAACTGCCCAAAGAGAATATGACAGCCTTTGCGCCAATCTCGGTACGCGCCGAGGGCGAGAAAGAGGCGCTTGGCAACCTTGTATCAGGGATGGTGGTCAGCCTTGGAACAAGCGTCGCTGATCCGGTCAAGCGGCTTGAGCATGTCAATAAGGAAACGCTCAATTCAAAGGCAATGACCAATGCGGTCGGCGCGCGGACGCTGACTGATTACAGTCAATTGATCCCGTCGGGTCTCGCTGGGCTTGGCGCGCGGCTTTATACGCGGCTGGGCGTGGCGAACGCTCATGCGCCCGTCTATAGCTGCGTTGCAACCAATGTTCCGGGTTCGCGGATACCGCTTTATTTCGTCGGCGCAAGACTGGTCAAGATGCTCGGCCTTGGCCCGGTGTTTGACGGTATGGGGCTGATCAATACCATTTATAGCTATGTTGATGAAATCGTGATTTCGTTTACCTGTGACCGCAAGATGATGCCCGATCCAGCACTTTATGCCGATTGCCTGCGGCAATCATTTGAAGAGATGAAGGACGGTATTGCCAAGAAAACAAAGCCGGCACCAAAACCGAAGATAGCACCAAAAGTGACCCCCGCAAAACCGGCTAAAACCAAAATCACCAAACCCAAAAGTGTAAAAGGAAAAGCATGATGGCCAAAAAACCTGAAACCCCAAAAGCTGCCAAAGCCCCCAAGGCCGAAAAAATCACTGACAAAATCACTGACAAGATCAGCGAACCAGTCAAAAAAGCGGGCATGGCCATTCGCGAGTCTGCGGAACGCGCAGTCAAGCGGACGGCATCAATTAACAGCAAGGTGCTTGACCATGCCGAGGCCAACACCAAGGAAGCCTTTGCCGCAATGCGTGCCGCCGCTGAAGCAAAATCAGCGACTGATATTATCAAAATTCAGACCAAATTCGTTCGTGATCAAAGCGAGCGTTCGGTTGCGCAAGTCAAAGAAATTGGTGAGATCATCGCAAAATTCGGACGCGATGCGATTGGCCAACTGCGCGGAAAATAGCGCCGCAGTGAGTGGAGTGGGAGCCTGACGTGGCAGTGGCGGAGACGGCGAGATTCGAACTCGCGGTAAGGGTTACCCCCTACGACAGTTTAGCAAACTGTTGGTTTCAGCCACTCACCCAC
>JAYUIX010000033.1:0-9173 GCA_043765635.1 Sphingomonadales bacterium | reverse complement strand
CAATGGTGAGACGCGCTGTGGGGTTGGTAATTTGCCTCACGCCAAGAACGCCAAGCCGCCAAGGGGAAGCTTATCAAGCGATTTGATGCTTACCTTCTTCGTGCCTTTGTGGCTTCGTGTGCGTCAAATTTTCTAACCTACCCCCCCAGATAAAACCCTGCTGTCACGCGCCAGATGACACCGGGGGTGGCGGGGCAGGCGATAGTGGTGGCGGTGTTGGGCGCGCTTGCCACCAGCGGAAACGCAAAATCCTCTCGCCAGCGCACCATGCTGCCAAGCGGTGCTGCGTCAGCCTCGAAGGTGAAGGCCAGCGCACCCGGAAGGTTCGTCGTCGCCACCGCAACCGGAGTTGCGCCTGCGGTGAGCACAGCGCCTGCAAAACGGTTGATCGAAAGATATGTCAGATAGTGTCGCAAGCCCAATCCGGGCGCTGCAAGTGTCAGCGTGGTTGCAGCGCCGACAGCGCCGATGATCGTGCCCAGACTGGGTGTCACCGTGCCGCTCAGCGATTGATCAGGCGGGGCCAGGCTTGCCGAAAGCGTCACGCTTGCCGCCCCGCTCACAAAAGCCGTGCAGCGCACGCGGACGAGGCGAAAACCGTAAAGCGACCCGCACCAGACGCCCGGCAGACTGCCTGCAATCGCCGCAACATACACAGGCGATGCGCCCGCGATCAGCCGCACCGGGATCAGCGTCCAATTGACCCCGTCAACGCTGCCTGAAACTTCAGCGGTGAGCGAGAAAGTCCCGCGCATATCAAGGCACAGCCCGGCACAGCCGTCGGCGGCAATTACCACCTCCGCGCCTGCCGCGCCGAGCATTCCGCTGCCAAACAAAGTCTCACGCGGGTGGAGCGTATCGCCGCCAAAATCTCTCGATAATTTCGCCATTATGTTGCACTCCAGATAAGAGAAACCGCACCCGCAACGGGGTGCGCAAAGGCCGCGCCAATGTGTAAAGCGTCCGTCGTCGGCCGCGCCCACAGCGCGATCGGAAACAGCAGTTCAGGATCATTTTCCTGGCCCGCATCTACGGGCGCGAGGCCAAGCTGGATCAGCGAAGCCGTTGTGACACCGGGTGCGGCAACACTCTCGCGCCATTCACGCAACCCTCGCCCCGGCGGCAGCGTGATCGTCGCAACGCCGCCAAGTGCCGATGTCCCCGGGACGCCTGGAAGCCCCCGAAGCCCAGTCGCACCGGGCAGACCAGCATCACCCTTGGCGCCAGCCGCACCCGCCATTCCCGGTGCTCCCGCCATTCCCGACACTCCCGGTGCCCCACGTTCACCCGGCGGGCCGATAATCGCGGCAAGCTGTGGCAGCGGAAGCGTCAGTGCGCTATGCACCGCCCGTCCCTCTGGCCCGCGCCACACTGTGCGGATTGCAGGCTCTGGCTGTCGCCAGACGAGCGTGATCACGACGTCACCGCGTCGCGTATGCGGATCGCAACTTGATCAGTAATGATCACCCCGCCCGCCACCTCAAGCCGCGCATCAGCGGCATAAAAGCCAGCATCAAGCGCGGCTGAAACGCTCGCTGGGATCGTCAGCGTCCAGCCAGCGGGCAAATCATCAATCGCCGCGCGCGGCGTGATCGAAAAACTCGCGGCAACCGCCGCACCCGCCGCGACGCTCAGCCGACCCGGCGCAACCGCTTTCAACTGCGCCGTGATCGCGGCGACACTTGCTGGATTACCCGACAGAAGGTCAAGCGCAAGCGAGACCGTCTCACCGCGTTGGTAAATATAGGGGGGCATACTGAAACCTTTCCCCTCCCCCTTGCGGGGGAGGGCTAGGGAGAGGGGTTTGGCTTCGGCGGCTCGATGCCGCCGAAGCCAATTATTGCGCTGAGGTTGAGAGTCTTTCAGCCGCAGACGCGGCTGGCCCCTCTCCCCGCCCTCTCCCGCAAGGGGAGAGGAAGAAGACCCTAGCTCACGGCGAACTTCATCACTTTGATCGCTTCGCTATTGCTCACCGTGCCGCCGATCCGCTTGGTTGCGTAGAAATTCACGAACGGTTTGTTGCTGTACGGATCACGCAGGATGTTGGTTTCGCTGCGCTCTGCAATCAGATAGCCCGCGCTGAAATTGCCGAATGCAATTGACAGGCTGTTCGCCGCGATATCGGGCATGTCCTCGCTCTCGATCACTGGATAGCCGAGCAGCGTATTGCCAACGCCTGCGCCAAGGCTTGGCTGCCAGATGAACGCGCCGTCGCTCGTCTTGAACTTGCGGATGCGCGCCAGCGTTGCACTGTTCATTACCCATACCGCACCCTGGCGGTAGGGCGCGCGCAGTGCCTGGACGAGATCAACCAGCCGGTCTTGCGGATTGGTCGCGATGAAATCGCTTGCCGCGCCCGATGCGACATGCTGGAGCGTGCCGAAAGCGCGGGTCGCGTCAGGCGTGGCCAGCGTCGCAAAGGTCAAGAACCCCTTTGGTTTACTAACCCCATTGCCGTTGACAAATGCCGACCCTTCGGCCTTGGCAAATTCAGTCGCGATTTCGCCTGCCAGCCAGCCTTCAACATCAAATGCAGCATCATCAAGCATCGCCTGACTTGCCGAAGGATTGGCATAAAGATCGCCCATCGGCGGCACGATTTCGTTGAACAGCGGCGTCGCGGTTTCAGGTCGCAGTGCATTTTCGGCGGCCCAGCCCGAAGTCACACCGTTTTGTGTGACGAGTTTGCGATAACCTGCCGTCCCCACACGAACCACATTGGCGATCGCACGAATTGGCGAGATGCTTTTGAGCGTCGCATCAATTACCGCGTCAATTTCACGCGGCAGGGCGAAACCACCGTCGCCGCCAGTCACAGCATTAAAGCTTTTCAGCCCGCCGTCGCTGCCACGCCGCAAATAGCCATCGACAAACGCCGATTTCGCGTTCAGTTCAGGCGATGCCCCGCTGATCATTGGCCGTTCAATCGCGGATGCCACCCCGCCCGCCTCAATCGCGGCAAAGCTGTCTTCAAGACTTTCGGCTTTCACTTCATAATCCATGGTCTTCTCCTTCAACGTTAGGGTTCAACCGCATGCACCACCGCAAGCGGCTGCATCGGCTCCTTGACAAGGCTGACCTCGATCAGCTCAAGCGCTTCAAGTTCGCGATATGTTCTATGCGTTGCGGCGCGAACGCGGTATCCAAATGACAGCCCGTGGCCCGGAATGATCTGCGTGCCGTCAAGCCGCGCAATCATCCTTAAGCCCCGCGCATCCTCGCTTAGATGTTCGATCACGCCAATCGTGCGGCGCGGATCATGTTGCCACAGCAGCGGCACCCGCGCTTCGCTCACGCCCGCAAACGCCCCGCGCCGGACAATATCCCCGCCGCGATCAGGCACGTCAAACACTGCGGCATAACCTGCAATTCTCATGCTTTGCACCATATTGGTTAGAGTTACCGTCATTCCCGCCCTTCGACTGCCTTGCAGGCGCTCAGGATAAACTTCAGCCAAAGGCTGAAGGCGGGAATCCATAATCTCAGGCCTTGGGAGTATATAGACTCCCGCCTCCGCGGGAGTGACGGGTTAGTTATACGTTCGTAAGCCCAATCATCGCCCGCTTCTCTTGCCCAGTCAGGAAATCCGCGCCCGAAAGCGCGCTCCACAGCCGTTCGCGATCCTCGGCCAGTTCACCGACCTGATCAAGATCGACGCTCAGGCTCAGCCCCGGAAAATTAGGTGCCAGCCCCTGCGCAATCGCCGCCAAAATCTTCCCCGCGACAGGCAGAATGGTCTGCCGCCACAATGCGCGATTGGCCTCGCGGTAATTCGCATAGGTCGCGTCACCGGGCAGCCCGAGCAGCACCGGCGGCACCCCGAAGGCGAGCGCGATATCACGCGCCGCCGCCGCCTTGAGTCCCAGAAAATCCATGTCAGCCGGCGAAAGCGAAAGGCTCTGCCATTTGAGTCCGCCCTCAAGCAGCATTGGCCGCCCTGCATTTCCCGTACCCGAAAAACTGCTTTCAAGTTCAGCGCGAAGCCGCTCAAACTGGTCATTCGAAAGCGTCGCGCCAGCCTCTGGCGGATCATAAACCAGCGCGCCGCTTGGCCGTGCGGCATTGTCAAGCAGCGCCTTGTTCCACGCGCTCGCCGCATTATGCACCGCCACCGCGCCCGATGCCGCACCCAAAGCGCCGCTGCCATAAAGATCGTCAAGCGGGTTCATCGCCTTGATATGGATGATCGCGTCAGCGCCAAATCGCGTTGCCGCTCCGCTAACGGTATAGACGAACACACTCGGCCAGCCGCGCGCATCGCCTTCGATCCTCACCCGTTCTGGCCGCAGCGCGAACAGTTCGGCGGGCCGTCCGCTGCCGTCACGCGCAATCTGGATATACGCGTTGCCGTGGAGCAAAAGCTGCGCGGCCACGGTTTCAAGCAAGCTCTGCCCCGCCGTCGTCGTCACCACCAGCGCGCGTGCCACATCGTCCGAACAGGTGAGCGGCGCCCCGCCCACCCCTTCGGCCACCATCCGCACCGCGCGCTGCGCCACCGGATTGTCACGGTAAGCGCTGCGCACCTGCGCCTCATAAGAACGGGGGACGTCGGGCGGCCCCCAAGTCAGCGCACGCGCCAACGCCGGACGCGACAAATCCGAACGCGACTCTACGCGCCCGGCAGATTTTCTGCCGAAGAGTTTCATTGTTTGGGTGCTTTCTATTGAGTTAAATCGTCATTCCCGCGCTTCGACTGCCTGTAAGGCAGGCGCTCAGGATAAACTTCAGCCAAAGGCTGAAGGCGGGAATCCATCTCCAAAACCGATCTTAGCCCTCTGCCTTTACCGACGATTTTTAGGCTTCGTGACCGAGGACTGATTAGGCAGCTTCTTTTGATCATTATCACGAGAAACTTCCGGCGCTTCTCCTCGATTTTCAATCCATGTTCCAGAAACGAACATTGAAACCACACCAATAATAGTCGCTATTCCAAGCGCGGCAGCAGATTTAGTATCACCTAAATAACCCAAGTAAGCCACACCTGATAACAGGAATATTAACCCTGCTATAGCAAGCCATTGCCCACGCCCCCGAAGCGAAAACTCCTTGGTTACAATAGATGTCCCGATCTCATGGCGATGAGCCTGCTCACGTTCAGCCATTTCAAAACAACGATTTGCTGCACCGGGCAATACTTGCTCTAGATGCTCCAGCTCTTCTGCTGACGGGATTGGCCCCGAGTGAGATTTGCTAACAATTCTAGTCAACACAAGGCGGGCGTCTTTTGCCTTGTCTGGCTTCAAAAACGGCTTCAGCTTTTCGAGGGCCTCATCAGCCGCTCCATTTTCTGCGACTTGAAGCTCCCGGCGACCGTTTTGAAAATCATCCGACAGTTTTGAATTCACGATTTAAATCTCGAACAGCACCCTCAATATCACGACCGACGGCCTTCCAGTCACCTCGCAAGGAGCCTGTCATGGCTTGGCGGCGAGAGATTGTCATAGATTGATCAATCTTAATCGTAGCCGCGCCAGATATCAAAAGCTCAATATCTGATCGCTTATTACGGCGATATGATTTACCAAAATAGGTCATAATTCACCAAATTGCTCCGTGTGATAACTTCCGTGGCGCAGGAGCCACGTTGGCCAAAAATTCTAGACTTAAACACACTGCATAGTCTATATAAGCCATAAACCCATGAATGAAACATTGAAATTCAAAAAAGCGGACTCAAAAATTTCAATTGCCATCAACCTGAATTGGTTAGCGCGGCTTAAATTCCCTCAAAACCGCGTTACCCTCGGCCAATTCCCCGCCCCCTTGCCCAGCATCAGTTCAGTCATCGCCCACACCAAAGCATCGGCGCGATCGGGCGATCTCCCCGGCCCTTCGTAGCCTCCGCCCGAGATCAGCCCGCACAGTTCATCCTCCAGATCAGCGAACGCGCCGACGTGGAACGCTTTCCCTGACCCATAAAGTGCGGCCACGGGTTCGGCGCGCGTCACCTTGCCGTGGGCGGCGTGGACGCGCTTGATCGGCATGTTGCAATCCGCGCCGCGCAGCACGGTTTCAACCATTTCTCCGCCGTTGTTCGCCTCGGCCACCACCTTGTCAGCATTGTTGCGATTTGCACAATCGGCGACGGCGCGCGCCCAAACTTGGGGTGCCACGCCCGCCACGCTCGCATCCTCAATTACATAGGCCTTGCCGTCTTCACCCAGCGCCACCGCAACGATCCCGCAGGCATCGCCGCCCACACTGGCGCACGGATCAACCCCGATGACGACACGGCGGATTGGCGGGCACTCGTTAACCCGAACGGTTTCAAGCGTCGCGCGCGTCCATAGTGCGCCTTTGATATCCTCGATCAATTCGCCGTCAAGTTCCTGCCGCCCGAGCCGTGTTCCCGCGTAATCTTCGGCCATTGCGGTGATAAAAGCCGCTGGCAAATGGACATTATCGCGCGTTCGCCCGCGCGTCACCATCTCTGCCTTGCCAATCAGACGCCGCATCAGCGCAATCGGGCGCGGTGTTGTCGTCACCAGCGTGCGCGGCCGCTGCCCCAGCCGCAATCCCATCTGAAGCATGTCCCAAGTCTCCTGCGGACGCGCCCATTTGGCGATTTCATCGCACCAGGCAAAATGATGCTGCGGCCCGCGCAGCCCTTGCGGGCTTTCACCTGAATAAATCTGTGCGCGACTGCCGTTTTTCCACGTCAGCAGCGCGCGAGATGGCTCCCAGTTTGGCACTTCGTTTTCGCCGCATACTGACAGGATGCCGCTTTCGCCCTCGATCATGATGCTGCGCGCCTCGGCCATCGTCGCCGCGATTAGCGCGATGCGGACGCCCGGCGTCGCCTGCGACAGCGCACGGACCCATTCGGCCCCGATCCGCGTTTTGCCAAAGCCGCGCCCCGCCATCACCAGCCAGATGCGCCAATCATCCACACTCGCACGCTGGGCATCAAGCGACCAGAAATGCCAATCGCGATTGAAGGTGATAAGCTTTGCCTCGCTCATCGCGTAAATCAGCTTTTGCTGGATATCACGCGGCAGGTCAGCAATATCTTCAACGCGCAGATCAGTCATTGGAGGAGGTTGCCTGCGCTTTGTTCATGCCCCGGTGCACCCGCATCCGCTCAAGCCGCGCCATGATTTCGGCGCGGACGGCACTGGCATCCTCGACAAAGGGGCGTTCGGCCTGCGCCGCGCGGATTTTGGCGACGCGCTCAAGATGCATCCGCAACAGCGCCAAACCAAGACGGTTAGAAATCTTGTTGATCTTGATCACCTCGCCGTCCTTGATCACGACGTCTTGGGTTTGGCCGTTGCGCGCACGGTCAAGCATTTCATTTTCGAGCATTACATAGGCAGCATCAAGTGCTGCATCCCAATCAGCACGGAATTTGGCGTTGGTCGCGCGGTGTTTGTACAGGCCCGACATTGACATGCCGCACGCCTTGAGCGCGTCACGGACGCAGCAGGTTTCGTATAATTCCTCGATAAAAGCGGCGCGGCGCGCGTCATTCCAGCGGTTTGGCTTGGGTTTGCGGCGTGAGCGCGCGGCGGCAACCTTAGTCGCAGGCGCGACCGTTTGAATAATATCAGTCATGGCAAATCCTTTGCGGACACAAAAAAGGCCGGAGATGCAAATGCACCCGGCCACGAGTGAAACCGCGCCATCCCCGCGTCCTGGCGGCGACTCGCAATTCTTCACTGTTCCTGATACGTACCCAAACAGCGTGACGCTGTCAAGCGCTAAATTTCCCTATTTGGATTTTTATGAATTTTTCTTCGCGTCTTCGCGCCTCCGCGTGAGATCAATCCGGAGTCTGTCACGCGCGAAGAGGTTGAAATAATTCACGCGGAGGCGCGGAGGCGCGGAGGCGATATATTTCTTGGCGGCTTGGCGGCCTTGGCGCGAAAATAAATTGCGCCAATGCGCGCTGTGAATGCAGGGATTTTGGATCACGCCAAGACCGCCAAGCCGCCAAGAGTGTGCGCTTAAACAAGACATGGTCTGACAATTGCCAACCCTCCGCGCCTCCGCGCCTCCGCGTGAGATCAATCCGGAGTCTGCCACGCGCGAAGAGATTGAAATAATTCACGCGGAGGCGATATATTTCTTGGCGGCTTGGCGTTCTTGGCGTGAGAATAATAATGCAAAAAAAACGAGCCGGAATGAACCCGGCTCGCTTCTAACTAATATCAATCGAAATTACGATTTCTTTGCGGGACGACCGGCACGACGCTTTGGCGCGGCGGTGGCCTGTGCATCTTCTTCATCATCGCTATCTTCATCGCCAGCTTCGGACAATGCTTCGCCAAGTGCTTTCAGCTTGTCAGACTGTTTGTCGCTTTTCTCTGAAATTTTGAGTGTCGCCTGACCCAAGCGGTGTACCAACGCAAGGATACGTTCTCCATCAGACTCCGGCTTTTCAAGTTGCTTGCGAAGTGCGGCAAGATCACGTGCAATACCTTTGGCACCGGACACCTCAACGTCAGCGAGAGCGGTTTCCCAATCTTCAATCAAATCCGCACCTTTGGCAGGTTTCAGTTCATCCAGACCTTTGTTGACAGCATTCATTGTAGCGGCGAATTTGACAGCCATGTGTAAGCTCCTGATACTCAGTGTCGCACAATAGCGACGGCATCAAAACAAATTTCCGGGTCCAAAGTTCCTCATGAATATTCAGGCCGTGTCAAAAATATTCAGCCGTATTGCGAAACATTTTGATTGGCGTACGTAACGCTTTCCTACCCCGCCGGGTGGACTTTCACCCCCGCAGGCGACGGCGTGAAGTGCGCCTCGGCCTCGCCCATTGCCGCGAGCGCACGGGCACGGTCGTCGTCGGTAAACGTCCCCGTGGTCAGGCAGAATTCGACGAGGTTATCATTGGGGTCTTTGGTGTAGATTGATCGGCACCAGTTGTGATCAACCTCCATTACCGCGCGACCCGAGGCCGTCCACTGCGCGCGGCGGGCATCAAGTGCCTCCACACTGTCCACGCGGAAGGCGATGTGGTTCATCTCGTCAGGCAGCCCCGCCGCCTTGCTCAGGCTCGTTTCGAAATCATCGCCGCCGGGCACATCGTGCATTTCCCAGAAGGCGATGAAGCAACTGTCATCGCCGCCCATGCGGTAGAAGAAATGCTTCGCCCATCCGCCCGCCATCACCTTGGCGACCTCAACCTTGACGAGTTCGAAACCCATCACGCCTTCGTAAAAATC
>JAYUIX010000032.1:0-9201 GCA_043765635.1 Sphingomonadales bacterium | reverse complement strand
GGCGGATGCAGAGCCGATTGTCATGGCGGAAAATGTCGAACGGGTCGCGCTGCGTTTTCGCAATGAGGGCATTTGGCAATCCGATTGGGCACCAAGCGATCCGCTTGAACTCCCTGAAGCGGTTGAACTTATCATTACGCGCAAAGGTGAGGCACCGCTCACCCGACTGTTTCTGGCGGGAGCAGGCTATTGACCCCGCGCCTAAAGCCACCTCAGTCCGAAACCGGAGCCGCGTTGCTCACGGTGCTGATGCTCGTTGCGGTTATAGGCGTGATCGCGGCGGCCTCGCTTGAGCGGATGAAAATCGCCACGCGCCAGTCGATCAACATGGTCGCGATTGATCAAGCGCGGGCATATGGTTTGGCGGCGGAAAGCGTAGCTTTGTCACGGATTGCCGATCTGGTTGGTCGCGATAGTGGCAAAACGACGCTCGACGGCGATTGGCAGGGGCGCGAGATTCCCTTCCCGATTGACGGCGGCACCGCGAACGCCGTGCTGCTTGATGGCGGCAATTGCTTTAATCTCAACAGCGTAGTGACGGGTGATGCAAGCACAGGACTGAGCGCACGGCCAGTGGCGATTGACCAGTTTGCAGCCCTAATGATCGTCCTTGGTGTACGGTCAAACGACGCGAGACCGATTGCGCTCGCGCTCGCCGATTGGGTGGACAGTGACTCAGCGCCGCTTCCCGGTGGGGCTGAGGATGGCAGTTATGCTCGTGCCAAGACGCCTTACCGCACCGCCAATACGTTAATGGCTGATGCGAGCGAAATCCGGGTGCTTGCCGGCATGACGCCGCAGATTTACGCTACGATCCGGCCGTGGGTGTGTGCGCTACCGGTCACTGACCTTTCGCCGATTAACGTAAACACATTGCTCCCCGCGCAGGCACCGCTCGTCGCGATGCTCATCCCTGGCAAACTGAACGTGCAAACCGCAAAACGGATGATCGACGAACGGCCACGCGGCGGCTACGGCAGCGTCGTGAATTTCTGGAGCCTCCCTGCGCAAAGCGGCATTACGCCCTCACCCGAAGTGCTTGAGCAAACGCGGGTAAAAACACGCTGGTTCGCGCTTAATCTATCGATTGAACTGGCTGGGGCCGAACTGCGTGAGACGGCGCTGGTTGACGGATTGATCGCGCCTGCGCGGCTTGTGCGCCGGGCTTACGGTGATCCATCATGAGCAGCGTGCGGATCATATTCCCTGATGCAGAGTCGCATTGGCTGCGCTTGGAAGGTGGTGAAATCGTTGCGCGCGGCGATCAGGCGGGGCTACTCGCGGCGTCGGACGGTGAAACTCGCCTGCTTGTTGCCCCTGCGCGTGATGTGTCGCTTCACGCACTTGATTTGCCGGGCCTTGCGCCAGCGCAAGCAAGAGCGGCGGCGCAACTTGCGCTTGCAGAAAAAAGCCTGCTGCCTGCCGATCAGCTCCACATATCGTGCGGCGCTCAGGGTGAGGATTCGCCTGCGCGCACTGTCGCGCTGGTTTCACGCATCCAGATGCAGGCATGGATCGAGGCGTTTGATCCTGACATGATCGTGCCGTCGCCGCTGCTGCTGCCACAGCCTGATGAGGGCTATGTCCGCGCGATCCTCGGTGATGAGGTCGTGCTGCGCGGCGTCGATACGGGCTTTTCTGAAGATGACGTGCTCACCCCGCTGATCACAGGTGATGCGCCCGTCATCACGCTTGAGCGCGATGTACTTGAGGCGGCAGTGGTCGCCGCTGCCGCCAACCCCCCGATCAACCTGCGCGAGGGCGAATTCGCGCGGCGCCGGCAGTGGCGGCTTGATCCGCACTGGGTAAAGCGCACGGCATGGATCGCGGCGGCGCTGCTCATCGTGACGCTGCTTATCCCGCTGACCCAGATCGTTCGGCTCTCGTGGGCGAGTGACACGCTTGAGCAAACCAGCGCCTCGCTCGCGCAAGCCGCACTTGGTGAGGCCGTTGCGCCCGAAGCCGCCGTTGGCGCGCTTGATGCGCGGCTTGCGGCTTTGCGCGGTGGCGGGGCAGGCTTTACCAAGACCGCAGCCGCCGCATCGCGCGCAATCGAAGCGACCGCCAATGTGGAACTCACTGCGATGACCTTTGACCCCGATGGCACATTGCGGCTCACCCTGCGCGCCACGACGGCGGATGAAATTGCCACGGTGCAGGCGCGGATGCGCGCGGCGGGGCTTGATGTCACCTCTGGCCCGGTCAACCCGAGCCAAGGCCAACCTACCGTCGAAACCCGGGTGCGCGGCAGATGATTGTGCAATTCCGCAACTGGTGGGGCGAACGCAGCCCGCGTGAGCAGTGGATGCTTGGGGTAATGGCGGCCACAATTGCGGCATTCCTGATGTGGTTTGCGGCGCTGATGCCGCTCACGAGCGGACTTGAACGCGCGCGTGCCCGCCACAATCAGGCTGTCATTGATCTGGCGACAGTACGCGGTAAAGCGGCGGGTCTCAAGAGCATCCTCGCCAAGCCCGCGCTCCCGCTCGGTGCGCCCGTGCCAGCCTTTGTCAGCCAGTCGGCGGGCGAGGCAGGCTTTACCTTGTCACGCACTGATCCGGTGGGCACGAACGGCGTTGCGATTGCCATCGTCGCGGCGAAAAGCCCGGCGCTGTTTGAGTGGCTGAACAGCCTTGATGCGCGCGACATTTTCGTGTCGCAGCTTACAATCCGTACCAATAGCGACATGACCATCGCGGTTGATGCCACGCTCAACGCGCGTGGAGAGTGATGATGCGCAAAGGGTGGTTATTGTTCACTGTAGTGCTGATCATTGCGCTGATCGCCCTGTTCCCACTCCGGCTGGCGCTTGGGGCAATCAGTGGCAGCGGCGCACTCTTCACCGCGCGCGCGGCAGAGGGGAGCATCTGGAACGGTCGCTTACGCGATGTCAGCATTGACGGCGTCAGCCTCGGCGATTTTTCGGCCAAACTTTCTCCCCTGAAGCTCCTAAGTGGAGCCGCCGCGATCCAGCTCCGCGCGCTATCGGGTGAGCCAGCCGCCGCCACACTCATCGCCACATTCGCCAATTACGGCGCGGATAACGTCACCACCCGGCTCGTCCTCCCCGGCGCGTTTGATCCGCTTCCCGTTGAAAGCATTGACTTGGAGGATGCCAGAGTCCGCTTTTCACGTAACGGCTGCGTGTCAGCGGGCGGGCAAGTCCGCGTTACCCTTGCGGGCACACTCGCCGGAATCAGCCTTGGCCAGCAACTGCTCGGGCAGCCGCGCTGTGACGGCAAAATCCTCACGCTCGCGCTTGTCAGCCAGTCAGCCATGGAGCGCATAACGCTGCGCATCGTCCCTGACGGCCAGTATAGCGCCAAACTCCTAATCCGCGCGAGTGACGCCGAAATGGCAGGGAAACTGAATGCAGCGGGCTTTCGCGAGACGTCCGAAGGGCATTTCGTCGAGATTTCGGGGCGGTTTTGACATAATCTCATCCACCGAAAACGACGTTTCGGGCACATTTCATGTTATTTTGAAGCGATGTTGCACGTATTTGCGCGCTTTTTTACCCCCTTTTCATGGCTGACCCCTTCCACTAGTTCCACTGTGTAATTTCACGAAAAAAGGGTGTTTGTGATGGGGGATGCGGCTGAGGTTCTGGGTACGCTTGGCTGGTCTCCGGCGGGTCGTCATGTCGTCTCGGTTGCGGTTGCAGGCGCTGGTAATATGAACCTTGTTGAGCGGGTGACGCTTGATGATGGGGCTACGCTGATCCTTAAGCGCGCGCACGGCTGGGTTGAGAAATACCCCGATATTTCGGCCCCGATTGGTCGTGCCGGGGTTGAGGCGGCCTTCTACACAGCGGTTTCGGGAAGCGCTGCTGGAGCCGCGATGCCCGCCCATCTTGGCTATGATGAGGGCGCTGCGGCCAATCTCTTCACTGATTTAGGGGCGGGCGCTGACGGCATGGCGGCCTATGCGGGTATGCCAATTGCCGACGCCGATCTTGAAGCAATCGCCGATTGGATGCGCGCGCTCCACGCACTGCCAGTGCCTGCTGATTCGCGCCTTTCCAACCGGGCAATGCGTGAACTTAATGCGCTTCATATCTTTGATTTTCCGCTTGATCCGGCAAGCGGGTTTGACGTTGATGCGATCACGCCGGGGCTGCAAATTCACGCTGACAAATTGAAACAGGACAGCGAATTTGTTGCCGCAGTTCAGACGGTTAAGACGCTGTATTTAAGCGACTTTCCCGGCGTTTTGCTTCACGGTGATCTCTATCCGGGAAGCTGGCTGACCACGCCGCAGGGACTGTTTGTGATTGATCCCGAGTTTTGCTGGATCGGCCCGCGCGAGTGGGATCTAGGCGTACTCATCGCGCATCTGCGGCTGAGTGGTCAGCCTGAAGAATCAACCACACGCCTTATTTCGCGTTACGGTCATCCTGTTGATATGGCGCTTGTCCGCCGGATTGCGGGGATTGAAATCATGCGCCGCTTGATCGGCGTTGCCCAGCTTCCGCTCGCCAATGATCTCGCGGCCAAGATAGTATTACTCGGCAAAGCACATGCGCTTGTGACTGCTTAGCAAATTGGCGGACAGGGTGGGATTCGAACCCACGGTGAGCTTGCACCCACGCCGGTTTTCAAGACCGGTGCCTTAAACCACTCGGCCACCTGTCCGCTCTGGCAGTTCCTTTAGACGTGAAACGGTCTTTTGTGCAAGCATTGGGACGAATGGCAATTCACGCGCGTGCGCATGTGTGCAACAAGGTTCGAATGAGTGATGTGAAATTTGGTGTGCGCGTAGCATCTGCTTTTAGCTTTGTGGCCGCTGTTTGCCTTTCCGGCTCAGCGTCAACCGCACAAGATAGCGTGCCAGAAGACGCTGGTTTTTCAGCTTATGTTGCGGTGCTGGCGCAAGAGGCTGCGCGGCAAGGCGTTAGTCAACGAACAGTGATGGCGGTGATCCCGACACTTACCTTTGATCCGCGTGTTGTTGCGCTTGATCGGCGGCAGCCTGGGGCTGATCCGAGCGCGCCAATCCCGAAATTTGCGCCTTATTATGCGCGGCATGTTGATTCGGCGCGGATTTCGGCGGGGCGGATCAAATATCAGGAGCTTCGCCCGCTGCTTAACAAGGTGGAACGCGAAACCGGGGTGCCTGAGTCAATTATGGTTTCGATATATGGCAATGAAACGGCTTACGGCAAAGTGACAGGCAGTTTTGATCTCGCCAACGCGCTCGCCACGCTTGCGTTTGAGGGGCGTCGACGCGCGCTTTTTAGTGGAGAATTTATCGCCACGCTCAAGATGATGGACAGAGGTTTTCCGCGCGAACGGCTCAAAGGTAGCTGGGCTGGAGCCACAGGATATCCGCAATTCCTGCCAAGCATGTATATTCGGCTTGGCAAGGACGGTGACGGCGATGGCCGGGCAGACATTTGGAGCAATGAGGCCGACGCGCTCGCTTCAATCGCTAATTATTTCGTGAATGCCGGATGGCGAGCAGGGGTGCCGTGGGGCACACGCGCCAATGTGCCCGCGTCACTTGACCGTGTTGCGATTAAATCACGCACTGTCGCCCCGCGTTGCCCCCGTGTGCATGAACGACATAGCCAGTGGAAAACGATTTCTGAGTGGCGTTCGCTTGGCGTAACCCCCTTTGCAGGCAAGAGTTTTCGTGACTCTGAATTGGCGAGCCTGATTGAACCCGATGGCCCCGACGCACCTGCCTATTTGCTCACCGGCAATTACCGCGTTATCCTCGAATATAATTGCTCGAACTTTTACGGGCTTTCGGTGGGGTTACTTGCAGATGCGGTGGAAAAATAATCTTGTTCTGATTGGCGTTCCGGCGCTTGTTCTTGCCAGTTGCGGCATTTTTGGCAGTGACATTGGTGAAGCGCAAACGCGAAATACCCAAGTTTCGGGCTCAGCACCCCAGCTTAAAACCGCACAAGTTGCAAGTGTTGGGGAAAGCACTACCCAATCTCCAATTTTAGTCGACAAAGTTAACTATGATGAGGTTGGCTATGCAAGTTGGTACGGCGATGAACTGCGCGGCAACCCGACCGCAAGTGGCGAAATCTTTAATCCAGAGGGTGTTTCTGCTGCACACAACACACTGCCGCTGTTAAGCTTTGCTGAAGTAACGAACCTCGATAGCGGGCGCACGATTCTCGTTCGTATAAATGATAAAGGGCCATTTAAGCGCGGGCGGATCATTGATATTTCAGCCGGAGCAGCGCGTCAGCTTGGTGTGACAGCGCAAGGGCAGTTTCCAGTGCGCGTTCGCCGCGTCAATCCGCCCGAATTTGAGCGACGGCAGTTGCAAAGTGGCGGAACGGCCACTGAACGTTTGGCCACGCCGCCGTCATTATTGGCCGCACTTCGCCGAAACTTAAAGCCCGAAGAAGCTAGCCCGACAGTTGCAAGCAAACTCAATAAAGCGAAACCTGCGGTTGCGCCAACTGTTCCAATCGCCATTGCCAATACGGCAGGCGCACAATTTGATCCACCGGATACAGCGGCGATGAAAGTGAAGCCCAAATCCTCTGCGGTTGCTTTGCCGATACCAGTTGTCGCGAATAAGCGCGCAGACGTTTCAACAATTGCGAGCGATTATTTCGTTCAAATTGGAGCTTTTTCAAGTCAGGCACGCGCAGACGCATTGGCCAAAAAGGCAAGCGGTAGTGTAACTTCGGCGGGGAATATCTGGCGGGTTCGCGTTGGCCCCTATGAAACCGAAGAAAGCGCGCGCGCAGCGCTTGGCCCGCTTGCTGCAAAAGGCTATCGCGATGCGCGAGTGACTCGTTAAAACTCGTTTGCCTGTTTGAAAGTATAATCATGAAACCTGTATTTGCGTCCTTTGCCGCCATCGCGGTGCTTTCATTGCCCGTTTCGGCTGCCGCTCCTCCGTTTGAAACGACTGCGCCAATTGCGTATATGCTTGATCTGTCGTCGGGCGCAGTGCTTTATGCCAAGGATGCCGAACGGCGCATTCCGCCTGCATCAATGGCTAAGATGATGACGATGCACTTGGCGTTTGACCTGATTGTGCAGGGCAAGTTCAAACTTGATCAGAAATTCACTGTTCGCCCGGAAACATGGGAAAAATGGCATGGCCCGCAAGCGGGATCCACAATGTTCCTTTCGGTCGGCGAACAGGTGAGCATCGAAAATCTGCTGCACGGCATCGCGACGCTTTCAGGCAATGATGCCTGCGTTGTCCTTGCCGAAGGGATGTTTGGCACTGAGGCGGCGTTTGTCGCGCAGATGAATGAAGCGGCCAAGCGGCTCGGCCTTGCGAACACAAATTATGGCACGTCCAACGGCTGGCCTGACGGTGGCGTCACTTATACTTCGGCACGGGATCTTGCGACCTTGGGTAAAGCGACGCTCGATAAATATCCCGATCTTTACAAGCAATTTTACGGGTTGAAGGACTTCACCTGGGGCAAAACGCTTGGTTCTGGCAAAGACATTGTCCAGCCGAACCGCAACCCGTTGCTCGGCAAAGTTGCAGGGGCCGATGGGATTAAAACCGGCCATACAGACGAGGCGGGTTACGGTTTTGTTGGCTCCGCCGAACAAAATGGCAGGCGCTTGGTGATGGTTGTTGCTGGGATCGATAGCTTCAACAACCGCATCACTGAGTCAGTTAAGTTCATGGAATGGGGTCAAAAAGCGTGGGAGGCCAAGCCAATCGTCGCAGCGGGCAAACGTGTTGACAGCGCCGAAGTGCAAATGGGCAGCGCATCCGAAGTTGGCTTAGTCGCGCCGCGCGCTATTGCTGTAACGCTGCCTGTGGGTGCCGCCGCGACGCTGAGGGCCAAGGTGATTTATGATGGGCCAGTAAAGGCGCCAATCAAAAAGGGTCAGCATATTGCTGATCTTGTCATCACAACCGCTGATACGCCACCACAGATCATGCCTCTCGTTGCTGAAAGCGATGTGGGTGAGGCGGGTTTCTTTGGCCGCGTCTGGGCTGGCCTGACGTCCTTTTTCTAAGGCATGACTGCGCGCTTCATCACGCTTGAAGGCGGCGAGGGCGTTGGCAAATCAACGCAGCTAAAGGCGCTTTCCGACGCGATCACCGCGCGCGGGCATAACGTCATTACCACACGCGAACCCGGTGGCAGCGAAGGCGCAGAGGCGATCCGTGCGCTTCTCATGCAAGGCGGCGAGGATAAATGGAGTGCGCGTGCGGAGGCTTTGCTGTTCGCGGCAGCACGTGCAGACCATGTTGAAAAACTGATCAGTCCAGCACTTGCACGCGGCGACTGGGTGCTGTGTGACCGTTTCATTGATAGCAGCCGCGCTTATCAGGGTAGTGCCGGCGGCCTCTTAGATAATGACGTCATGGCGTTGCACCGGATTGGTACCGTAGGCCTGTTACCCGATCGCACACTCATTCTCACGCTGCCTGATAACGAAGCCGAGTCGCGTGCAGCAGCACGTGATGGTGGCGACGTTGACCGCTTTGGCGCAAAAAATAGGGCTTACCATCAGCGCGTGGCAAAAGCTTTTGTGACGTTTGCCGAAGCGGAGCCGGAGCGCATCCGGATGATCAATGCGCAAGGGAGCACCGATCAAGTCACCGCACGGCTGATCAGCGCAATCGAAGATTTACTATGAATATCATTGGCCATGATATTCAAATCGCGGCATTTCTTGGTGAACTTTGTGGCGCGCGCTTGCATCACGGCTGGCTGTTCACTGGGCCTCAAGGGATTGGTAAGGCAAGCATCGCCCATGCCCTCGCCAAACGCGCACTGAGCGTTGCGGCGGGGCCACTTATTGTCCGCGACGGGCTTCACGTGCCCGGCGAACACCCAATCGGCAAATTGGTTGACGCACACAGCCACCCTGATCTCGTATTGCTTGAGCGCCTGCCGAAGGATCCCAAGGCCGTCCGCGATCTTGATCGGCGTGATTGGCCGAGTGACCTTGAACGCGCGCGCAGTATCACCGTTGATCAGGTGCGCGCACTTGGCAGCGTGTTTGCGCTCAAACCGTCATTCTCAAACCGGCGGATTGTGATCGTCGATGCGATTGACGATATGGAGCGGGCAGGGGCCAATGCCCTGCTCAAAAGCCTTGAAGAACCCCCCGCAGGCACGATTTTCCTGCTGATCAGCCACGCGCCGGGGCGGTTGTTGCCGACAATCCGGTCACGCTGTCGCACCCTGCGCTTTGATCCGCTTGATGAAAATGCAATGCGGCAGGTGGTGCGGGGTCAATTGCC
>JAYUIX010000031.1:0-3090 GCA_043765635.1 Sphingomonadales bacterium | reverse complement strand
AGGCCGATATTTACAATCGGCATTGCACAGGCGCGGGTTCGACCTTCTCGCTCTACCTCAAAGGCGGTGAGCGTGAGGCGTTTGCGTTCCTTGACGCGCTCAAGATTGCCAAGCTCGCTGTTAGCCTTGGCGGCACTGAAACGCTTGCCAGTTGCCCCGCCGCGATGACGCATCTTTCAGTGCCCGATGATCGTAAGATGGCGCTAGGCATCACTGACAATATGGTGCGCATTTCAATCGGGGTTGAGGATGCCGATGATCTGATCGCCGATTTCGAACAGGCATTGGCGGCAATTTAGAGCATCACGCACTAAACCTAAACCGTTCGTCCTGAGCTTGTCGAAGGACTGCCCTTTTCTTTCAAAATTTTGAACAAGAAGGACAAGGCTTCGACAAGCTCAGCCCAAACGGAGGTGTGTGGCGGACTTAGCCTTAAATGCCCTAATGTTGTTTACGCCGCAGTGCGCAGTTGAGCGTCAGTGGTGATGACGCGGCGTGCTTCTGCGGCTGGCATTGGTCTGCCAAAGAGATAGCCTTGGATCTTGCGGCACCCAAGTCCCTTGATCATTTCGCACTCGTCATCGGTTTCAACGCCTTCAGCCGTGGTTGACATGCCAAGGCTGTCAGCGAGTGCGACGACCGCCCGGATGATTGCAAGACTTTCAGGCAGGTTTTTGGCCGCACCCTGAACGAAGCTGCGATCAACCTTGATCGTACTGAATTTGGTTTTCGAAAGATATCCCAGCGACGAATAACCAGTGCCAAAATCATCAAGCGCAAGCCGGACGCCAAGTGCGAGGATTTGTTCAAGCACCGCGACTGCTTTGGTACCCTCACGCATGAACACGCTTTCAGTAACTTCCAGTTCAAGCCGGTGCGGCGGCAGGCCTGCGTGCGAAAGTGCTGAAACCACCGTCGTCGCAAATTGCGCGTCATGAAGCTGCTCAGCCGAGACATTAACCGCGACACGGATGGTTGATGGCCAGCGCGCCGCTTCTTTGCAGGCGGTGCGCAACACCCACTCGCCAATGGGGCCGATCAGGCGGGCTTCTTCGGCAATAGGGATGAATTTGAATGGTGAAACCGATCCGAGATCAGGATTATTCCAGCGCAGCAGCGCTTCAAAACTTTCAATCGTGCCTAATTGGGCGTTGACCACTGGCTGATAGTGCAGCTCAAACTCGTTGCGTTCGAGCGCCTTGCGCAGCGCGATTTCGATAACGCGCCGTTCTTCAGCATGGGCATGGAATTGCGGTTCATATGCATTGAATGCGCCGCCGCCCTGATCCTTTGACTTATAAAGCGCAAGGTCAGCCGAGCGGATCAGCATTTCAACCGAACGACCATCACGCGGGCCAATTGCAGTGCCAACGCTTGCGCCGATATAGATGGTGTACTGATCAACTTCATATGGCTGTGACAGGGTATCGATAATGCTCTTGGCAAGCCGCGACATGCGCTGTGGATCATTGGCATCTTTTACTACAACCGCAAATTCATCACCGCCAAGCCGCCCGCACAGCTCATTATCACTCATCACATTACGCAGCCGCTCCGAAACGCGCGTTAGCAGCCGGTCACCAATGGGATGGCCGAGCGTATCATTGACCGCCTTGAATCGATCAAGATCGATCATCATAAAGCCACAGCGTGTGCGCCAGCGATCAGCCTCGGCCATTGCCTCGCCGAGTGTTTCATTAACTAGCATCCGGTTGGGCAAGCCGGTGAGCGTATCAAAGCGTGCCATCCGGTTAATCTTGTCTGCGCTGCGATGTGCCTCGGTTACATCCGAGCCGACGCCTCTAAAACCGACAAAATTGCCATTGTCATCAAAGCGTGGTGAGGCCGAAAGCTCCCACCAATGCGTACTTCCGCCAATTTGGACTGGCAGGACAAGATCGCTGAAGCTTTCGCGGTTCTTAAATTTTTCAGAAAGATCGCGCAGTCCCGCCGAAAAATTGCCTGCTTCCCATGCATCACCCGCGAGGATTTGCAGCAAGGGTTTGGTTTCAAGAACTTGTGGTTCAACACCGAGCGCGATGGCAAAACGCGGTGACACGTGGGTTAGGCAGCGCGAAGCATCGGTCTGCCACATCCAGTCACCGCCCGAATCCTCATATTCACGGAGCAACAGGCTGACAACTTCGCTTTTTTCCTGAAGAATAAATCCGTTAATCTTGTGTAGCAGCGAGGTGCGTCCGTTGCGAAGGCAGGCGGCAATGAGACCAACGGTATAGATTAGCGCAATCACAGCAATGTAAGGCATGGCAAACATAAACATCATCGCAGTGAGGCCAAGCCCAAGAATGCCGACCAGAATCGCAGTAAAGAGCGGCACTGATGAAAATGCAAAGGTTGCCCCCGCCATCATGGCGGTGCCCGCAGTCCATGCAATCAAGGCATGCTTTGCGTCACCGTGAATACCAAGTGCGATCGGAAGTGCAGCCCATGAAAGCGACGCGAATATGATCCCCATTGCCGAGGCGTTGAGTTCGCTTCGTGTGGCAGAAATCAGGTTGCTCTGTTCACGGCGGAAATGCGGCACAGCCAAAAGCGCGGATACGCCAAGGATGAGGACAAACCATGCCCAGCCAATCCAGGCCGCAGATGTTCCGCTTAGCGCCGCAACGGTAATCCCGCCCCCGATAAAACTAACGCCGAGCCGCGCAATCGACCGCTCTGCAATCACGCTAATTTGCCAAGCCCGGACACGCCCCCAATAAGCATCGCCCGAATCGCGTAATCCGAGGATGCTCAGCCAATCATCAGGGCTCACAGGGCTTTCAAGGTCATTTTGCTGGCTCACACCAAACTTGCTAACAGAAACAAGTTAGCGAAGTATGATCATCCAAGCGCCTTAGGGTCAGGACCTATTAAATGCACGTTCGTGACGATGTCAGATTTGGTTCGTGGCTAGGCGCGAGTGCGGCAGATAGCGGGGCTATCTGCCAATCAAGCACAAGCGAGCGCTTGCGCAAGCGCAGCTTGGGGGACGCCACGGGCCAAATCTGACATCGCCCTGCGGGTGGGCTGTTCTCGGGCGATCTGCGTCGTCAAGCAAGACAAAGACGTAGCCCCGCTACGCCTTTG
>JAYUIX010000030.1:0-9212 GCA_043765635.1 Sphingomonadales bacterium | reverse complement strand
GTTTGAGCAGTGCAGAAATTTCGCTCACAGAGAGCGCACCCGCGTTGTCGCCCGCGCGCTCCTCGGCTAGGAGGCGCGATCCAAGTGCATTGGGCTCTTCATCAAAAGGCGTATCTTCTACCATGAATATCCTGTTGATCGGCAGCGGCGGACGCGAACATGCGCTGGCTTGGAAACTCGCGCAATCGCCACATTGCGATACACTCTATGCGGCTCCCGGCAACCCCGGCGTATCAGAGGTGGCCGAAATCGTCGATCTCAATAGTGCCGATCACGACGCGGTGATCATGTTCTGCGCGGTGCATGAAATCGATTTGGTTGTCGTTGGGCCAGAGGGGCCGTTGGTGGCTGGTCTAGGCGATAGCTTGCGGGATGCAGGGGTTGCGGTGTTCGGGCCAAACCGCGCCGCTGCGCAGTTGGAAGGATCAAAAAGCTTCACCAAGGAAATCTGCGGCTACGCCAATATCCCGACCGCCGCCTATGAACATTATACGACCAAGGCCGAGGCGCTTGCGGGCCTGTCAGACTTTGGTTTGCCCGTCGTGATCAAGGCCGACGGTCTGGCAGCAGGCAAAGGCGTGATCATCGCACAAAGTGAGGGCGAAGCCTGCGCGGCGATTGAGGATATGTTCGGCGGCGGCTTTGGCGATGCTGGCGCGTCGGTTGTGATCGAAGAGTTTATGGTTGGCGAAGAAGTCAGCTTCTTCGCGCTTACCGACGGCGTGAATATTGTGAGCTTCGGCTCAGCGCAGGATCATAAGCGCGTTGGCGAGGGTGATACTGGGCCAAATACTGGCGGCATGGGCGCATATTCCCCCGCACGCGTGCTCATGCCAGCCTTGGAGGCGCGCGTGATCGCCGAAATCATCGCGCCAACGGTACAAATGATGGCGGCAAAGCACATGCCCTATTGCGGCGTGCTGTTTGCGGGGCTGATGCTGACTGATGAAGGGCCAAAACTGATCGAATATAATTGCCGCTTCGGCGATCCTGAGTGTCAGGTGCTGATGATGCGTTTTGAGGGCGATCTTGCCGCGCTGTTGCTTGCCGTTGCCACGGGGCAATTGGCGGAGGCGGAGCGGCCCCGTTTTTCGGATGATAGCGCGCTAACCGTAGTGATGGCGGCGAAAGGCTATCCCGGCACACCCGAAAAGGGCGCGGTTATTGAGATTGGTGAGACCGCCAGTGCCACTGTCTTTCACGCGGGCACTACGATGAGCGCAGGCCAGCTTGTTGCGAGCGGTGGCCGCGTCTTGAACGTCACGGCGCGCGGCAAAAATGTGACCGCTGCGCGTGACGCGGGTTATGCTGCGATTGACGAAATCCGCTTTCCCGGCGGCTTTTATCGACGCGATATCGGCTGGCGCGAAGTCGCGCGTGAAGCAGATGGCGCGCTTTGACCGAATCGCCGATTTGCGGTGTATCCGTCAGCAGTCACCACCACCATCAGTCCGCGCGCAAAAATGATTTTCAAAAAACAGCTTTTTGGCAGTGACTTAGCGTAGGGTGTTAAGCGCCGCAGCTTCCAGACTGGACTCTGGTAAAGAGTCGGTTAACTTTGCATATGGGTCGGGTCGCCTTTTCTATAGGCGTCCGAGAAAATTACCCAATCGAGGGGATGATAATAATGAGTAGTACAGTTAAAATCTTGCTCGGCGCGCTCGCGACCGCAGCGCTCGCTTGGTTTCTGCACGGGCCAATGGGTCTTGGCAAACAGTGTGCAACGCCTGCCAAGCCAGTCATTGCTGAAGCACCTGCTGCGCCCGCAGCCGCTGTGGCCCCTGTCGCTGAAGCACCTGCGACGGTTGAGGCCGTCACCACCTGCCAGACTGGCGTAGACACGGTGATCAAAGGCAAAACGATCAATTTCACCAGCGGCGGATCGGCAATTGCAGTTGACTCACAACCCCTGATCGATGCGGTTGCGGCCTCGCTTAAGGACTGCGCAGGCACAACCATCGAAGTCGGCGGGCATACCGATACAACCGGCGGCGATGCGCCGAACCAGCGGCTGTCCGAAGAACGCGCCAATTCAGTGGTTCAGGCACTTGTCGATAAGGGCGTTCCTGTCACGCGTTTGACGCCAAAGGGATACGGTGAAGCCAAACCGCTTGATCCTGCGGTCAACGCAGCCGCCCATGCCAAAAACCGTCGAATAGAATTCACCGTAGCGACCACAGGCGCGACCACAGGCGGCGCTGCTGCGCCCGCTGTAAACTAGGAGAAAAGATCATGCCATCAGCCATTTCATTTATTTTGCAAGCATTGCTGCTTTTCGCCCTTGGGGTTTTGATTGCTTGGTTCATCTGGGGCAACAACCGCTCCGATAACGCGTAACCGGCGACAGAAAGGATTTTTTCTATGTGGCCATTTTGTACAGCCAATTCGTTTTTATGGACGTTGCTCCCACTCCTGATCGGCCTGCTCACGGGTTGGTGGGCTTTTAGGCGCAGCAACAATGACGCAAGACTTGCTTATAACACGCCAGAACCCGCAGCGAACGTGAACGCGATTGCAACCGCGCGCGCTGCTACTCCCGATACAGTGCCCGTCCGCGTGCCTGAACCAGCGGCTCCGATTGCGGCGTTTGAAGCCCCTGCGGCCAGCACATCAGGGCTTGGCCTTGCTGGCACTGGCATAGCTGGTGCCGCTGCGCTTACCGCGATTGGCATTCCCGCCGCCGTAGGTGCTGCTGATGATCTGCTGATAATCAAGGGCATCGGGCCAAAGCTTAACGGTTTGCTGGGTAGCCTTGGCATCACCCGCTTTGATCAGGTTGCGAACTGGAGCGCGGGCGATGTCGACAAGGTTGACGATCATCTCGGCGAATTCAAGGATCGCATCGGCCGTGAGGAATGGATTCCGCAGGCCAAGCTGCTCGCAGCGGGGAACATGGCTGAGTGGGAGCGGATTTACGGCACTGTGAAAAAAGTGGCTGTGGCCGCAGGTACTGTCGCGCTTACCGCGATTGGCATTCCGGCAGCCGTAGGCGATGCTGATGACCTTCTCCAGATCAAGGGCATCGGGCCAAAACTCAATGCGCTCTTGACCAGTCTCGGCGTCACACGCTTTGATCAGATTGCGGCATGGGGTGCGGCTGAAATTGATAAGGTTGACGATCATCTTGGCAGTTTCAAAAACCGCATCACGCGCGATAGCTGGATCGAGCAGGCGGGCTTGCTCGCCAAAGGCATGATCGCAGAGTTTGAAGCCAAATTTGGCAAGCTCGACAGCGAAAATAAGTAAGCAACGCCTTAGGGCATGGTGCGTCCGCTCATTCGGAGCGGGCGCGCTTTTACTCGCCAGCGTCGCGGCCGCGCAGTCAATTGATGACGAGCGGCGCGCACTCGTCACAGCCAAATCCCAATCGCAGGCCGCAAATGCGCGTGCCGAACAGCTTGAAAAACAGGCAGCCGCAGAACTCAGCGCCGCCGAACAGGCCAAATCTGAATCGGCCGCCGTCGCCGCGCGCATCCAATCAGCAGAGGCAAATATCACCGCCGCTGAAGCGCGCATCCGTCTGATCGAGCAACTCCGCTCTGAACAGCGCGCACGATTGGCAGCAAAGCAGGAACCAGCGGTGCGGCTGCTCGCGGCACTCCAGACGATGGCACGCAGGCCGCCGGGGCTTATACTCGTTCAACCAGGATCGATGCGCGATCTTGTCCATGTTCGTGCCGCACTGGCGAGCATGATGCCTATCGTCAACGCGCGTACCAAGGGCTTGCGCGCTGATGTCGAGGCGGGGCGAAGGCTGCGCGCTGACGCTGACCGGGCGCTGGTGGCGGTTGAGGCGGGGCAGCGGCAACTCGCGGCGGAACGCGCACGGCTGGTCAAGCTTGCCGCAACCCGGCGTCTCGGTGCAGAGCGGCTGACGCGCGGCGCAATCAATGAGCAAGACCGCGCGATGGCGCTCGGCGAAAAGGCGCGCGATATTGTCGAACTGATGGCAGGCGTTAGTGCTGCTGCGCAAGTGCGGACTGCGCTTGAAACGCTCCCCGGCCCGGTTTTGCGCCCAAACCGCCCCGGCGACGTACGGACTGGCCCAACCGTCGCCACGCAAAACCAAAGCGCGCGTTTTTCCTACCGCCTGCCCGTCGCTGGAACCGTGGTCACTGGACTTGGCGAAGTCTCCGACACTGGCGTGCGCGCGCGCGGCCTCACGATTGCCGCGCGCAGTGGTGCTCTTGTGGTCGCACCTGCACGCGGGCGCATCGCCTTCGCCGGGCCATTTCGCGGCTTTGGCCAGATCATCATCATTGATCACGGCGGCGGCTGGACAACACTCATCACCAGCCTTGCAGCACTCGATGCCCGAGTCGGCGATAATATACTCGAAGGCGGGCCCCTTGGACGCGCAGGAAGTGACCGCCCGACGGTAACCGTGGAGCTAAGGCGCGGAAACAGACCAGTGGATATCACGCCGCTGCTGTGAGGGGGATGGCGCAATAAACTACCACGCCTAACCCGTCTTCCCCGCCGCTGCCCAACACGCTAAGCTTCCCCCATGCAAAACACAGATATCATCATTCTTGGCGGCGGCCTCATCGGGCAGACGTTGGCGATTGCGCTTGATCATTACGGGCTTCGTTCCGCTGTGATTGATCCGATGCCACCGCAAACCGCGCTAGCGGCCAATTTTGACGGGCGTGCAAGCGCTGTGGCGAGCGCGAGTTTTCGGATGCTTGATGCGATTGGTGTAGGCGCGGGGCTGAGGCCGCATGGCTGCGCGATCCACCGGATTGAGGTGCGTGACGGCCTGCAAAAAGGCGCGCTTGATTTTACGACCGCGGCTGATGATGAACCACTTGGCATCATGCTTGAAAACCGGGTGCTGCGCGCGGCGCTGCGTGAGCGCATTCTCGCCGCGAAAAATGTGTCGCTCCATATTCCGGCGAAGGCCAGCATTGTCGAACGTGACGGCACGGGCGCGCAAGTGACGCTTGATAATGGCGAGGTAGTCCGCGCGCCGCTGATCATCGCCGCTGAAGGGCGCAATTCGCCAATGCGCACGCTTGCAGGCATTCGCGTTGCCAATTGGAAGTATGATCATAGCGCAATCATTTCGGCGTTTGATCACAGCATCAATCACAATAATATAGCACATGAGATTTTTTATCCGGCAGGGCCGTTTGCACTGCTTCCGCTGCAACCCGGCACACGGTCGGCCTTGGTTTGGACAGTGACGGCGAAGGATGCGCCCGGCGTGCTCGCGCTTTCCGAACGCGCGTTTCTGGCCGAGGTGGCCAAGCGTTCGGGCGGGTTGCTTGGCGATGTGACGATGGCCGCGCCGCGATCAAGCTATCCGCTTGGCTTCCACCATGCCGCGCATATTACAGCCGAGCGGCTTGCGCTGGTTGGCGACGCCGCGCACGGGATTCATCCGATTGCGGGGCAAGGCCTAAACCTTGGTTTTCGCGACGTGGCGGCTTTGGTTGAGGTACTGGTTGACGGTGCGCGGCTTGGTCTTGATCTTGGCGATGCTCAACTGCTGACGCGGTATGAACGGTGGCGGGGGCTTGATACAATGCTGGTTTCGGTTGCAACTGACGGGCTCAATCGGCTGTTCTCAGTACCGGGCAAGCCAGCCTCAGCAATCCGGCGTTTTGGGCTTAGTGCGGTTCAAAAAATTGCACCGCTCAAATCGCTGTTCATGGCCGAAGCACGCGGGATGAGTGGGGACTTGCCAAAACTGCTTCAGGGTGTAGCGATCTGAGGCGAAAGCACGCGCACTTCCTCGATCAGCATTACTGGCGTACCCTGCCGGATCGGGTAAGCAACCCCCGCCGCCTCCGAAATCAGTTCCTGCGCAGCTTCATCATAGATCAGCGCCGTGCGCGTGATCGGGCAGACCAGTACAGCAAGCAATTCGGGCGCAATCACTGGAGCGTCACGCGGTCTTCGCCGTCATGCCGCCCAAAAAACTGCATCAATTGCACGATCAGTTCGGCCCGGTCTGAAAGTGTCGAGGCCTCTAACAGCGCCTGTTTGGCAGCTGCATCAAATGGCGCAATCTGGGCGATGCCATTGATCAGCGCCTCATCATCAAGCCTGGAGACTGACTCCCAATCGACCGCATAGCCCTGCGAACTAGCGAAGCGCCGCGCTTCACGCTCAACGCTCGCCCGGTCGGCAATGCCCAGACCGGGATCTGCACTATCGTCGATCAGCATCCCCTCAATCTGACGAAACAGCGTCGTGACATCAAGTTCGCGTACCATGCGGAAGCGCGATACGCCTTCAAGCATCAGGTTGTAACGGCCATCATCAAGCGCCTCGACCTGCGCGATATGGCCGATGCAGCCGATTTCAAACAGCGCTGGCTTATCGGGATTATCGCTGCGTTCATTGCCGCGCGGCTGGATCATTGCGATCCGCCGATCACGCGCGACAGCGTCAGAAACAAGCGCCCGGTAACGCGGCTCAAAGATATGGAGCGGCAACTGCATCCGCGGGAACAACAGCGCGCCGGTCAGCGGGAAGACCGACATGCGGATCGCGGTGGCAACGCTCATGTGAACAGCACCGCTGAAAGGCGGCGACGCTGCGCGCTGACCCAAGGGTCTTCAAGCCCAACCACCTCGAACACCTTGAGCAGTTGCGCACGCGCGGCCCCATCATTCCAATTGCGATCAGCAGATATGATTGCAAGCAGCGCGTCCGCCGCGCCGTCGCGGTCGCCCGCCGCCATCAGTCCGCCGGCGAGTTCAAAGCGGAGTGCATGATCATCAGGGTTGGCGGCGATCTTCGCTTGCAAGCCATCAAGATCACCCACCGGCTTGGCATCACGCGCGAGAGCCAGCGCCGATGTCGCACGCACAATCGTCTGAGCTTTAAGCAGTTCAGGCGTGAACCCTGCAATCAGTTCGTCAGCGGCACCAAGATCACCCACACCAACCAGAGCGCGGATTAGCCCCGAAAGTGCAGCCGGATGCTCAGGCGCCTTGTCAACAATCTGGCCGAAAATACCAAGCGCCCGCTCTGCGTCGCCGCTCGCCAGCACATCCTCACCCATCGCGATGAGCGGCTCAATCTCGGCCTCAAGCGACTGCGCCTCACCCTTTACCGGAAGCTGCTTGAGGATTTGATCAAGCATTTTGCCAAGCTGCGCCTCGGTACGCATCTGCGTGAGGTCAGCAACAAGCTGTCCCTGAAACACCGCATAAACCGTGGGAATCGATTGCACACGGAATTGGGCTGCAATCACCTTGTTCTCGTCAACGTTGACCTTGACGAGGCGAACGCCCTGATTGGCATAATCGGCCGCAACTTTTTCAAGTACCGGGGTCAGCGTCTTGCACGGCCCGCACCATTCGGCCCAGAAATCGAGGATAATCAGTTGCGTCATCGATGGTTCGATCACGTCTTGCTTAAATGCCTCGACCGCTGCCTTATCGGCTGCACTTAATCCCAAACTTGCCACCAGCAACTCCTGTATGTCTCGATCCACTATGTGGGGTGAGACGGGTGAGAGGCAAGCCCCGATTTGGTTATCAGTCGTTAAACATGATCTGATAATCGGGCACATATGAACCTGTTCGCCGCTGATATGCGCCAGCGATCCGCTGTAATGCTCATTGGAGTCTTTGTGCTGATCGGCTTTGTCGTGCGCTGTTTTGCGGCGCAGGGCGGGTTATGGACTGACGAGGCATGGTCACTTATCTATGCCCAGCAAACCGGAGATGCCTTGGGCATCCTCACGCGAATCAATCATGACAATAACCATCACTTGAATAGCTGGTGGCTGCAGTTGGTCGGGCCAGAAGCCCCGCCCATGCTGATGCGCGGGCTATCAATCATTACCAGCAGCATCACGATATGGATTGCAGCACTTATTGGTCTGCGCCGGAACCGCATGACCGGCGTGATTGCCGCAGCCCTATTCGCGCTCTCGCCGATCATGGTCGTCTATGGTTCGGAAGCACGCGGTTATGCGCCGATGATGCTCGCGCTGATGATCATGATATGGCGGATCGACATCTGGCTTAAGGACAGATCGGCACCAAAGCCTTCGCTGATATTGGCGTTATGTGCGTTGCTTGGCAGTTTTGCCCATTTGACGATGCTGCCAGCAGTGGTGATGCTTGGACTTTGGGTTTTTCTTGCCAGGGTGCAGCGCAACGGGATCATTCAATCAGTTAAGGCAATGGCTGACGTGCTCGGCCCCGCGCTGGCAATCGCCGTTTTGAGCGTAACGACGGTGATTATCATCGCGGCACGCAGCGAAACTGGGTTGCAGGTGGGCGGCTACATATCTTTTGAATGGTCTTTATTCGGTGGCGCACTTGCTCAGTTGCTTACACTTACAACGGGAATTGGCTACGCGGCGCAAGCACCAATTTATGCACTTCTTGCGATTGTGCCAATTGGTTTGGCAATGCTTATCACAGCTTGGGAAATGCCCATTGAGCGAAAGTGGTTCTATACAGTCCTGATCTTGACCATGCCAGTGGCAGTGGCTGTCTTTAATCCGGGTAATAGCCAATATGCGCGCTATTATCTGCCTTCTGCCATCGCGATCCTTTTAATCATCGCTGAATGGATTGGCCATGTTGACATAGGTCAAACGCGTGCCAGGATCTGCATGATGGCACTTTTAGCGAGTATGTTGGGATTGGCGCTCGTTCAAAATTACCAACTGATTACCAGCCAGCGCGGTCATCCCGAACGGGCATTGATGGCAATCATGCGCGCCGCCCCAAAAGGTGCCGGAATTACAATTTCACTTGAACGCGCACACGCAATGCTAAAAGTTGCCGCCTTAAGTCGGCATTACCCGCTCCGCATTTCACAAGCAAAATGCAACATGGCAAGTTTTCATTTTGCTCCGCGCAGTGCAATCGAAGCGCCCTTGCCAATGCTTCAATCCTGCGGGCCATCAATGCGGCTGATCGCGTTTGGCAATGCAATTGGCCCATCGGGAGAAAGCTGGTCGCTGTATCAACGACAAGCCTTGCCAAGACCAATAGCCGCTGTTAGTAGCCCGCTTCCTAGACAGTAATCGCAACTGTCAAACGCCAGAGCGGGCGTAGCTCAGGGGTAGAGCACAACCTTGCCAAGGTTGGGGTCGAGGGTTCGAATCCCTTCGCCCGCTCCAAATCTTTGGATTTGTTTAATCCATTGATATTACACAGTAAAATATCACGAAAATTGCCTGTGTAGGAATTGTGCAGAATATTTTTAAGAGTCGTCTCGCTTGTGCGGGCTTGAAA